>NZ_JAEMED010000028.1 GCF_016458205.1 Streptococcus sp. 121
TCTTCAATATCTTCCCAATACTCAGCTCCAGATAGGCGAGCAAAGAAAATAAGAAGAACGATATCAACGAGAGTATGACGAATTTTCCAACTATCTCTCTTATCTTCAATAGACTTTAAATATGAAATCATAACATCCATAAAAACGCCCTCCTAAGCTAATTATAGGCTTAAGAGGTCGTTTTTACGAATATTTATCGGTTACTGAAAATTTTCAATAGGGAGTTTTCTTCGTGCGTTTGTCGTGGCTTTTCCTCTTTTTAGTCGCGGGAAGTTGGGAAACATGGTATAATGTAGCAATGTAAACTAGGGGAAGGAGTGTCTGTATGCAGGATGTCTATATTATTGGCAGTCGTGGATTGCCGGCCAAATATGGTGGATTTGAGACCTTTGTGCAAGAATTGGTTACACGCAAGCAAGATTCTCGTATGGCTTATCATGTTGCTTGTTTATCGGATGAAGAGTCTTACCAGCATTTTGATTTTCAAGGGACTGACTGTTTTACCATTTGTCCTCCTCAGTTAGGGCCTGCTCGGGTGATTGTTTATGATACCATGGCCTTGAACTATGCCCTGAAGTTGGCAGAAAAGAGTGGGAGTGAGAGGCCAGTCTTCTACATTTTAGGGAACACCATGGGGCCTTTGGTTCGGTTCTTTACAAACCGTATCCATCGTCTGGGTGGACGTTTGTTGATCAATCCTGATGGTTTGGAGTGGCGGCGCACTAAGTGGCCGAAGCCAGTTCGAGCTTACCTGAAGTTGGCAGAGCGGTCCATGATCAGAAATGCCGATTTGGTAGTGGCGGACAATCCCGGAATTGCTTCCTATTTGGAAGAAGCTTATGGTCAGCTTCCAGTAACCACCATTGCCTATGGTACGGATTTGGAACCCTCCCATTTAGCGACAGAGTCACCTGAGTTTCAGAGTTTTCTCCAAGACTGGAATCTTCTGGCGGGGGACTATTATTTGATTGTAGGTCGCTTCGTTGCGGAAAACAATTACGAGACCATGATTCGCGAATTTATGCAGAGCAAGACCCAGCGTCCGCTTGTTTTGGTCTGCAATTACCAAGGCTCCGCCTACTTTGAGACCTTGCGACAGAAGACAGGTTTTGACCAGGATTCCCGGATTCGGTTTGTGGGGACTGTCTATGACAGCGAACTCTTGAAAAAAATTCGCCAAGAAGCCTATGCCTATATCCATGGTCACGAAGTTGGTGGAACTAATCCGGGTCTCTTAGAAGCCCTGGCTCACAGTGATGTCAACCTTGTTTTGGGCGTTGATTTTAACCGAGTCGTGGCAGAGGAGACAGCTCTTTACTGGTCTAAGGAGTCGGGTGACTTATCTTCTCTTCTTGAAAAAATTGAAAAGAACCGTCCGAGTCAACTTGGTGAGGGTGCAAAAAAAAGAATGCGTGAGTTCTACTCATGGGAGAAGGTTGTGGGCGACTATGAGGAGGTGTTCCGCTCATGACAGTCGCAATCTTACTTTCTACCTACAATGGAGAGCGTTATCTTGCTGAAATGCTGGATTCGATTTTAGCGCAAACCGTGCAAGATTGGCAACTCTTGATTCGAGATGATGGGTCTAGTGATGGCACCCATGAGATTATCCGTCGCTATCAGGCGCGTGATGAACGGATTCGCTGGATTAACCCAGATGTGCAAGAAAATTTAGGTGTGATTAGGAGTTTTTGGACACTTTTACAGGCAGAAAAAGCAGAGTACTATGCCTTCTCTGACCAAGACGATGTCTGGCTTCCTCAGAAACTTCAAATTCAGCTGGACGCCATGGGAGCCTTGGATCCCAGTCGAGGAGCCCTGGTCTATACAGATTTAAGTGTGGTGGATCAGGAGCTCGAGGTGATTGCTCCTAGTATGATCAAATCCCAGTCTGATCACGCCAACACAACACTCTTAGCTGAATTGACGGAAAACACTGTTACAGGCGGAGTCACTTTGATCAATCAATCCCTTGCCCAAATGTGGACGGGCAAGGAAGAGCATGAACTGCTCATGCACGACTGGTATCTGGGACTCTTAGCTGCCAGCCAAGGCCAGTTGGCTTACGTGGACTTCGTCACCCAACTCTATCGCCAACATGACCAAAATGTTCTAGGCGCTCGAACCCTTCGAAAACGAATGGCCAACTGGATTCGACCACAACTCCTCTTCCAAAAGTACTGGAAGTTAATCCATGATAGTCAAGAACAGGCTCGCAACCTACTCGTATTGCCGCTCGAGCCTCAAGACAGAGAATTGGTCGAGGACTTTGTTACGATTCTAGATCAAGGAATGATCGAACGAATCCGAAGGATTTTTGGAAGAGGTCTCCGAAAAAACCGTTGGTTCCATACCCTCGTCTTTCGGACACTCATTATTACAAAATTATTTTACAAAAGGAGCAATCCATGAATCTGTTTCAGCAGAAAAACTGGATCTTGATGAAAGAACTCATCAAGACGGACTTTAAATTACGGTATCAGGGGTCTGCCATTGGTTACCTTTGGTCCATCTTAAAGCCCTTCATGATGTTTACCATTATGTATCTGGTATTTATCCGCTTTTTACGATTAGGAGGAGATGTCCCTCATTTTGCGGTCGCTCTCTTACTCGCAAATGTGATTTGGTCCTTCTTCTCAGAAGCAACCTCTATGGGAATGGTGTCCATTGTTTCCCGTGGAGATTTGATTCGTAAATTAAATTTCTCAAAAGAAATTATTGTTTTATCTGCAGTTGCAGGAGCAGGAATTAATTTCCTGATTAATTTGGCGGTTGTTTTTGTCTTTGCCTTGATTAACGGAGTTGGGATTTCTTGGAAAATTATCTTGGTTTTACCGATTTTTCTTGAATTGGGATTGTTCGCGTCTGGCTTGGCATTTCTTTTGTCAACAATCTTTGTACGTTTTCGGGACTCTCTTCAAATTTGGGAGGTTGTTCTACAAGCTGGACTCTATGCTACACCGATTATTTATCCGATTAGTTTTGTGGCCAACCAAAATGAATTAGCTGCTAAAATTATGATGATGAACCCTATGGCGCAGATGATTCAAGATGCACGCTATCTTTTGATTGATACGGCTAACACGACCGTGTGGCAACTGGTCACAAATCCATTTTTAATTCTTATTCCATATTGCTTACCTATTCTGATTTTTATTTTCGGCTATGGAATTTTTAAGAAAAATGCTAAGAAGTTTGCGGAGATTTTATAGTGAAAGAGAACAAAATTGCTGTTTCTGTTCAACATGTCAGTAAATATTTCCAACTACCAACAGAAGCAACCAACAGCTTAAGGATGAGTCTGATTAATCGCTTACGTGGCATTAAAGGCTACACAGAGCAACATGTCCTCAAAGATATCAATTTCGAAGTTGAGAAAGGCGATTTCTTTGGAATTCTAGGTCGAAATGGATCTGGTAAATCGACACTGTTAAAAATCATTTCTGAAATCTATCAGCCCGAGCAAGGTCAGGTTGTTATCGATGGAAAACTGGTTTCCTTCATTGAACTAGGGGTAGGTTTTAATCCTGAATTAACTGGACGTGAAAATGTCTACTTGAACGGTGCCCTTCTCGGTTTCACCCAAAATCAAATTGATGACATGTATGATGAGATTGTTGATTTTGCGGAACTCCGGGACTTCATGAATCAGAAACTAAAAAACTATTCGAGTGGAATGCAAGTACGTTTAGCCTTTTCGGTTGCCATAAAAGCGGATAGTGATATCCTCATTCTTGATGAGGTTTTGGCGGTTGGAGATGAGGCCTTTCAGCGTAAATGTAATGATTATTTCATGGAACGTAAGCAGTCTGGTAAAACAACCATCCTAGTTACCCACGATATGGGAGCAGTCAAGAAATTCTGTAACAAAGCCGTGCTCATCGAAGATGGTCATGTGAAAGCTTATGGGAATCCAGAGAATGTAGCAAATCAGTATAGTTATGATAATACTGCCCCCTTACATCAAGAGTATGTTGAAAAACAAGTTCATAAAGAGGAACTAGTAGTTGAAAATTTTCAGCTTGATTTGCTTAGTCCAACTCAGATAAGTCCATCGGATGAAATTCATTTCCGGATTCAATACGATATCAAGCAAGAAATGGAGACCTACTTGGCTCTTTCTTTGACAGATATAGACAGAAATATTTGGATTTATAATGATAATTCCATGGATCTAAAAAAAGTTTCATCAGGGCATCAAGAAATTCACTATCGCTGTTCGTTACCATCTGTTAATAATTTGAAGTTGAAGTTAGAAGTCACGGTTAGAGATGCAGATGGTAAAATGCTTGCGTTTTCTGATGCTACTCAGACGCCGATTATCATGGTCCAGCGTACAGATATTGCAGCGGATGATTTTTCTGCCCTAGATTCGACTAGTGGCTTAATTCAACGAAATGGTACCTGGACCTTCCATTAATGGAGTTAGCTATGACACAGCCAGTTGTTTCAATTATATGTACAGTTTATAACAAGGCCCCTTGGATTGAAAAAACATTAACAAGTTTTTTGGAGCAAAAAACAAGTTTTACTTTTGAAGTCTTAGTAATAGATGATGCTTCCACAGATTCTTCATGGGAATTGATTCAAAAATTTCAATTCCAGAATAAAAAAAATATTCGCATTTTTTCTAACTCCGTAAATCAAGGGATTGCCAGAACCTGGGTTGAAATTTGTTCTAAAGCAAATGGTAAATACATTGCACGGTGTGATGGTGATGATTTTTGGTTGGATCCCTATAAGTTACAGAAGCAAGTGGATTTATTAGAAAGTAATCCAGATTCGTCTTGGTCAAATTCTGATTTTGATATCTATGATGATAAAGGAGAATTTGTGAGTTCTGCAGGATTTGAATCGGGAGCTATTCCATTTGCGGATACTTATGAAAAAATGCTGGCTACGAAAGGTTTTACAATGGCTTCAACCTGGTTGGTGGAACGGGATTTACTATTGGAAATAAATGAAGGTTTAGATTTAGCCACTGCGGATGATACCTTTAATCTACAACTGGAATTATTCCAACGGACGAAACTTAGTTATTTGCCTGAAGCAACTGTAGCTTATGTTATCAATACTGGATCAGATTCCAGACCAATCTCGTTTGAACATCAAAGAGCAAGATTTGAGAAGTTACTTCAAACGCAAAAAGAGTTTGTGAGAAGATACCCTGAAAATATCACTGAAAATTTTGTGGATATTCTTTTGGAAAGAAATAATGAGTTTGAGTTGGCTTTAAGTTGTGCTTCCGCTGGACTTGAAGGAATTGGCTTTGAATCTGTAAAGGTATATTTTTCAGACGATATTTCTGGATTCTCGGAAGAGAATAGTAAATCTTTTGCGTTGAAAGAAGAGGCTGCTTTAGAAATTGATTTACCAGTAGGTTGTCGAAGGATACGGATTGATCTTTCAGAACGACCTAGTTTTTATGATAAGGTATCTGTAGAATTGTCTGATGGATTAGTAATAGAGCCAAGTTGGACTAATGGAATTTCCTATGAAGATGGCTTCTTTTTTATAAATTCAGATCCACAACTGATTTACGACCTTCCAAGTAAGGAAGACTCTCAAGTATTCAAGCTTTATTACAAAGGTAGTCAGATTAATAAAGTGAGTTCACCAGATTATTTAGTGAAAAGATTACTAGAAAATTTAATGGAAAGGCAGAGAGAGTTGAGGCTTGTAGAAGAGAATTTCAACAAACTTGAGACAGAGATTGCAATAATAAAAAATTCAAGGCGATGGAAAATTCCGACTGCCGTGATAAATTTTTTCAGGAGAAAGAAATGAATCGACTCTTACTTTATGTCCATTTTAATAAATTTGGATATATTAGTCCCCATGTCTTATTTCAATTAGACCAGATGCGTCCATTGTACTCTAAGGTTTTATTTATTTCTAATAGTGCTTTACCCGATAATTATCATGAGCAGTTAGAAGTGTCGGGACTAGTGGATGAGATTGTCAGTCGTGAGAATAGTGGCTTTGATTTTGCGGCTTGGCGAGATGGGATGCTAGAAATTGGTTGGTCCGAGGTGACAAAGTTTGATTCTGTCACTTTAATGAATGATACATGTTTTGGTCCAATTTGGGATTTTCAACAATCATTTTTGAAGATGGAGGCAGATAACCAAGTTGATTTTTGGGGTTTGACCAATTTTAGAGCAACTAAGGAATTTCCTGAACATCTACAAAGTTATTTTCTCACCTTTAAGAAGACAGTTTTATCTGATAATAGCTTTGTAGATTTTTGGAAAAATATTCAAGATTATCAAAACGTTCAAGATGTGATTGATAACTACGAATCACGTGTTACAACTTTTTTTCTTGAAAATGGGTTTCAATATACAGCCTTGTTTGATACAACCCTGGAATCAACTGAGGGAATGTTACACCCTGATTTTACCTATTATAACCCACGTCGTATCCTAGAGGTTAAGTTACCTTTTTTAAAGGTTAAAGCTTTGGATGCCAATCAGTCGATTGCACCATATCTTTTAGATACTATTAAGACCTACAGTAACTATCCGATAGAGCTGATGGTTTATCATATGTCTATGGTTAATCAGCCCGATAGTCCTTATCTACTTGGGCAAAAATATCTTTCAAATGAAAAGGCTGAATTTAAATCACTTCAAGGAAAAGTAGCAATCCATCTCCATGTATTTTATACAGATTTGTTACAAGAATTTCTAGATGTATTTGAAAACTTTACTTTTGACTTTGACCTTTATATAACAACGGATACCGTTGAGAAAAAAGAAGAGATTTTGACTATTTCTGGACATAGAAGTGACTTGGAAGTGTATATAACGGGCAATAGAGGACGCGATCTCCTACCAATGCTACTATTAAAAGACCAATTGGCTAAATACGATTATGTTGGTCACTTCCATACAAAAAAATCCAAAGAAGCGGATTTTTGGGCGGGTGAATCTTGGCGTCGTGAACTGATTCAAATGTTAGTAGAGCCATCGGCGTCCATTTTGACTCAGTTTGAAAATAATCCATTTTTAGGTTTAGTAATTGCGGATATTCCAAGTTTTTTCCGATATAACCGAATCGTAACAGCTTGGAATGAACACCAGATGGCTGATGCAATGAATACATTATGGATGGAAATGGGTTTGTCCAAGTCGATTGATTTTTCCAAAATGGACACCTTTGTTATGAGTTATGGAAGCTTTGTTTGGTTCCGCTATGATGCACTTAAACCTCTGTTTGATCTAGAACTCTCCTCCGAGGAAGTACCCGAAGAACCACTACCTCAAAACTCAATTCTGCATGCAATGGAACGTATATTAGTTTATGTTGCATGGAACCAGGGCTATGATTTCCGAATAGCACCTAGCCCTCGTTTGATAACGCCTTTTGTAGACAATAAACAATTAAATTTAAATGGTGACCTACATCCACCTACTTTTGTTGATTTTAACTATATAGGTGGCATTCGGGGAGCCTTGAAGTATATTGTGATTGGTCCTGGAAGGGCAATCAAATACATCTTTAAACGATTGGTGGCCAAACATTCATGAATGAAATCCTAGAATCTTTATCCCAACGCTTGTTTGAATATAAAAAGCTGTGCATTGCGAAATATAGAATATTAAAAGAAGATTTAGTAGAATTAACGACTGAAGCACCAGATAGGTTGTTGCACAAGACCAAGAATTCAATCACAGAAGAAGTGGAGAGAGTTAGTCTTCGTTTTCGAGAATTTGATTGGGCTCGATATAGTTTTGAAGCAATCTATGTTCTTTTGATGTTGGGACTGTCTATGGTTCTTCTTACGAACTATTTCCTTGGACAAATTCCTAACTTTCTAGGAATGACTACGGAATTGGTCATGTGGTTTTATCTCTTTATAGTTCTGTTTGCAGGACTTTTAACACTTCCTTTTGCGAGGATTAGAACATTTTTTCCGATTGCAATAGGTTATGTTATCTATTTCCCGCTATTATTTCTCTTAGAATGGTCACGACAATTGAATAATCCTGATTTTAAAGTAGATCAATTGTTTGAAATTCATCCCTTGATTCAAGTTCATTTCTACAGTTTGTTAATAATTTTGAGCATTTCATTTGCTTTACGCTTGGTTCAAAGCGAATTCTATGTTTTTAAGAGATTTGAAGACACTGGATTATACCGAGCAAGACGATCTATTTGGACTATGGCCTCAATGGCGCCATTGATGGTGACAAATCCCTTATTTATTGAGTTTGTGTCGGGAAGGGTAGCTGAATTTACGGATAAAAATCAATTTGATCTATATCTTGAATATATAACAGGTCAAAGTCTACTTTGGTTTTCAATAGGTTTTATTCTCTTTGCAAGTTTTTACAATAGTCTAAGGGAAATTGGTTTGCACCATTTTGGAAGAGCAAATGCAATTTTTTCTAGTTTTGTTTTTGCTGTCATTTTTAATTTGCTATTTCAGGCAGGTGTGATACAAGAAGGAGATGTCGTTGGGAAATTTATTTTACCAATGGCAACCCTCTTTCAAATTATTGCTATCTTTTCAGTTTGTTTATTGGTTTATGTGATCATAAATCGATATCTATATGCAAGTCTACTTATTTTTATTACAGGAATGGGGTTTGCAATTGTTAACAGTATTAAGAATCAATATAGACAAGAACCGTTGATTCCGACAGATTTTATTTGGATTAAGGAACCCCAGCTTTTTGTGTCATTTGTTGATCTTGCATTGTTTCTAACTATCTTAATCATCGTGACTGTCCTTTTTTATGTGGCTTGGAATATTCAGATTATCATGCCTAGTAAACGCATATTTGCTAAGTGGGATATTCGCCTCGTTCTTTTACTAGCATTTTTGGGATTAATACAGATCACGAGTCAAACTTTTCAAAATGAAGAAAAAGGGAAGGTACCAAATAATGTTCCAGTGCTAAGTGTACTTCATAACTGGGTCGATGTGACTTGGAAGGGACTTTCAATTAATGCAAGCTATAAATCTTTAGCTTATGTTTGGAGTCGACAATTAACTCAAGTAGTTATGGAAATGCCAGAAAATTATAGTCAGGAACAGATTGAAACTATACTATCTAAGTATCGTGCGAAAGCTGATGATATTAATAAAAATAGGGAAAACTCGATAAGGAATCAAACCGTAATCTATATTTTGAGTGAAAGTTTCTCTGATCCAAGAAGAATTTCAAGTAATCAGATTTCTCAGAACCCAATTCCAGAGATTGAAAGGATAAAAACTGAGACAACTAGTGGATTAATGCGAAGTGATGGTTATGGTGGTGGAACTGCGAATATGGAATTCCAAACACTAACAGGTTTACCTTTCTATAATTATTCTGGTTCAACATCGAATCTTTACGTAGAGGTTGTTCCAAATATGCAGTATTTGCCATCTATTTCACGATCGTTTGATGGTAAAGATAGTTATGTAATTCATCCCTCAGGTGCAAATAACTACAATCGTATCAATATATACAAAGATTTAGGATTTGAAAACCTTTATTTCTCTAGCGAGAGTCCACAGAAAATAACGGATAAGAGCTTAGAAGGTGTCAATATTAGTGATCGTTCAGTTTATAATGAAGTTCTTTCAAAAATTAAACCAGAGAGAAATCAATTTTTCTCAGTTATCACGATGCAAAACCATGTTCCATGGTCTTCAGGTCAACCGGTTGAATTAGTTGGAACTAATACTCTATTGAATGAACAACAAAACGCTGATTTAACAAGTTATTCACGACTTTTATATCACACTGATACTGCTACTAAAGAATTTTTGGAGAAGTTAAAGATGATTGATAAAGAAATTACGGTTGTTTTTTATGGTGATCATCTTCCAGGTTTTTATCCCTTATCTGTCTTTAAAGACCAACAAAATTTACAATTTGAAACGGATTATTTTATTTGGTCCAACAAAAATGAATCTAAAGCAGAGCATTCTTTGATTAATTCGAGTGATTTTGGAGCGGCTTTGTTGGAAAAAACTAACTCAAGAGTTTCACCATACTATGCCTTGTTAGATGAGGTTTTAAAGGGACGTCAATTATCTGCTGAGGGTCAATTTAATAGAGACAGTGAAGCAGAGAGAGATTTAGCAATGATACAGTATGATATTACTTCAGGAAAAGGTTTTAGCAAACAAACTCCGATTTTCTTTGAAGTTCCATAGATTTTACCACCATTTGTGAGTGATGAAGATAAGATAGGAGTGAAGAATGACAGAAAAAGTTGCAGTTTTATTGCCAGCCTATAATGAAGAGATGACTATTGTAAAGGTAATTGAAGATTTTAGAAAATCTTTACCTCATGCTGATATATACGTTTATGACAATAACTCTAGTGACCAAACCAACGAGTTGGCTAAAAATGCAGGAGCAATCGTGAGATTTGAACCAAGACAGGGAAAAGGAAATGTAGTTCGGTCTATGTTTAGAGAAATTGAGGCTGACTACTACATCATGGCAGATGCAGATGATACCTATCCAGCTGTCGAAGTAGAAAAATTGTTAGAACCTTTAAGAACTGGTATGGCTGATATGACAATTGGTGATCGGCTGTCTAATGGAACCTACGAGAAGGAAAATAAGCGTGGTTTTCATGGCTTTGGGAATAATCTTGTAAAATGGCTGATTAATCGATTGTATAAAGGAAGTTACAATGATATCATGACTGGATATAGGGGATTTAACAAATTATTTGTGAAAACTTTTCCAGTATTGTCACCAGGTTTTGAAATTGAAACGGAATTATCTATCCATTCTTTAGATAAGAGATTTAAACTCGTTGAAGTACCAATCACATATAAAGATAGGCCTGAAGGAAGTGAATCTAAATTGAGTACATTTTCTGACGGATTTAAGGTTTTAAAAATGATTTTTAATCTCTTTAAAGATTACAAGCCTTTGATATTCTTCAGTATTTTGACGGTACTATTCTTTGTGCTAGGTCTATTTGTCGGGTTGCCAGTCATTACTGAATTCGCAAATACAGGTTTTATTGATAAACTTCCTTCAGCTGTCTTAGCAACAGGCTTGATGATACTCGCTGCATTGTCATTTGTAGCCGGTTTCATTTTAGATACGGTTGTTAGACAAAATCGTATGCAATATGAATTGAAAGTTTATGAGTATTATGCAAGAAACAAAAAGTAATCGAAAATCTGGATGTTTAGACTATCTGGGACTGCTTGGAGATATGATCTTAAAATACCGTTATCTCATCGCGTCGTTATTGTTTGTATTAGGAGTTTCTTTGAATCTTCATGGTAGTTCTATAAGCAATTGGAATAATTATGGAATTAGTGAGACAAGAAATCATACTAAAGGTGAAACAGTAAATGATCTGGATGGAAATGCAGAAGAAATCGATGTTCAAAAAAATTTGACGGATTGGATTTCATTTCCTCCGCGTTCAGACGGAACCATAGCAGGTGTTCCGAGAATGATTCGTTCTGATGAATGGTTAGTTCAGACCCCGTTTTACTTAGCCCAAGCTAATAGTGGTAATAAATTAGTTAATCCAAATTATGCCATTTCTGGACAAAATATGATTGTTGCGTATAACTCACCAGTTTGGCATATCTCTGTTCTTGGTAAGCCTTTTAACTGGGGATTTCTGTTTTTTGGTGCGTCAACGGGTTTGTCATGGTATTGGTGCTTTAAAATACTTGCTATGTTACTGTTGGCGTATGAATTTTCCATGATTTTGACTCGAAAAAACAAGTTCCTTTCTAGTGTTGGTGCTTTTTGGATTACCTATACACCAGCCATTCAATGGTGGTTTATGCAGCATCTAGGAGATGTCGTCTTTTATTCACTCCTGATGATGGTAAGTATTTATCATTATTTTCATCAGGATAAAAAGTGGATGAAAATATTAATGGCTATTTTTTTAGCTAGCGCCATGATTGGATTTGTTTTAGTGATTTATCCCGCTTTTCAAATTCCATTTGCTTATTTGGTTGGTATTTTCTTTTTGATTGAATTCATAGGAGCGATTAAAGCAAAAAAAATACACATTTTTGATTCGGTCCTGATGAGTATCACTTTAATTGCGTCAGTTTCAGTAATTGGATACAGTCTATGGGTAAGTAGAGAGGCTTTGGCTCTGACATTAAATACTGTCTACCCTGGTAGTCGCATAAGTGTAGGAGGAGATGGAGTAGTAGCACAATTAATTGGATTTCTTCAAAATGTTCTCCTGCCTTTTAGAATTCCGAATTATGAGAATCAAGTTGAACTGTCTACTAGTTTTCAATTTGTACCATTTTTTATTTTGACGATGCCATTTGTGTTGAAAAAAGGTAAGTTACTTGAAAATAGTTTTGGTATTGGACTTGTTATTTTCGCTACACTATTAGCGATGTATTCTTTTGTAGAAATCCCTACAATTATTTCAAAGGTAACATTATTTAGTTTTGTCACCTCAAGCCGCGCATGGCAAGCTGCAGCCGTTATTGGAGTATTTGCAAGTCTTTGGTTTATTGGATTTTTATGGAGAGAAAAAAATAGTAAGGTTTCTTATTTGTTTTTTGGAATATTGCCAGCATTATCCCTATTCTCCTTTTTAATTATCAATAAATACTTAGATATTCATTACATTAACAGAACGACTCAATTTGGTATCCTAGCCGCGTTTAGCCTCACCTATATTTTGTTTATTTTTGGAAAAAAGATTTCAGTATTACCTTTGTTTGGACTTATTTTACTGTCGGGGATGACAGTAAATCCTGTGGTTAAAGGATTGGATGTCATTGAGAATAAAGCAATTTCATTGGAGATTAGTAAAATCAAAAGTGATGATAGTGATGCTACTTGGATGACCGAGAATGGTTATTATTATCAATTGCCTCAAATTTTTGGAGTAAAATCGATTGATGGAGTACGGTTTTATCCAGATATAAAATTGATGAAAATCCTTGATCCAGAGTCAAAAATGGAGAAACAGTGGAATAGATATTCACATATGCGTTATCTACTTACTGATAGTGAGACTACAATGGAGAACACTTCACCTGATGTTTTAAATATTAGTTTGTCAGTTAATGATTTAAAAAAATTAAAAGTCAGATACATCATAAGTAATCGAAATCTATCCGAATTGTTTGGAGATAACAGATTTAAACAATTATATGGCCCAGATTTAGATGGTAATAGGATTTATGAAGTTTTAAATTCACAAACAGAATAGTAGAATTGAAAAAACTCTAACTCTTTGTGTGTTTTAATAGCACCTTCAAAGTTGGAGTTTTTATCGTCTTGTATGATATAGAGAATAAATATTTTTAAGGACAAAATCTATGCATCCATCTCCCTCTTTAACAATCGGCAGTCCTCATTTCCGTGCTGAATGGACTCAAAAACGACAACTCCTGACTCCTCAGGAGCTGCTAACTTGGATTATGTCTCTCCTCCAAATGCCTGAGGACCTTACGGAGGATCCGTTAGAATTGCAGCGCTTACTGGCTTGTTTTGATCTAGATCTAGCACCTCATGATCGATTTTGGAAGGACCTAGTCAAGCTTGTGCAGCAAGCATTTCCTAAAAATACTTTGGATCAACCGGGGCTTCTCAATCGGCAGGTTCACCAGCTCCGCTATTTGATTTCGATACAGCAAGCGCAGTATATTCGGAATCATTTTCGTGAGTCGGGGATGACGGACCGGGAGGCTTTGGCGCGTTATCTAAAGGGACGGTGCTACACTTTGTGGGACCGTGGTCGTTTGCATCAGAAGCTTTCCTTGGTTGAAGGGAGAAGGGTTTATCCTGACAATCAGGCTAGTGTGAACTTAAAGGTTCTCTACCGTCAACGGGTTGAGTTTATATTAGACAGCCAAGGACGGTTCCTGAATATCCTGGATCCGGAAGGAGTGTCAGAGGCTGGTATTATCAATGGAGCTAGTTTTAATTACGGTGGTTTCTGTCGTCATAGGGATTTGGATATTGCCCCTATAGGTCGGCATGATCCTCGCTTTCGACGAAAAAAACTAAGAGGCTTCCGCTCGCCTACGAAGGAGAGATGGGGTACGGATAGCAAGTCATTTTGGTCCTCCCATGGCCCTTATTCCCAATCCGGTCACTCTTTGGCAAGTTTGGTTAAGAGAAGTGCCCGTGATTTTCGCCGTTTGGTGCGGAAGAGTTAGGTAAGAATAGATCATTAGACTGGTTGTGTACTGTGATTAACTGTTGACAAATAGAGAGTTAAAAAGTACAGTAATTTTAAAGAATAAATAAAAAATTATTTGTGGACTAGTGGATATGGTCTGCACCCGCCTGTGGGCTCTGTACACAGTACGAACTGTTTGTTGAGAAAAAGAATAGCAGGACTGCCGACCCTTGAGGAATAGATAGGGCATATCTAGCGAGAGGTGAAACTCAATACGTGGAAGAGAAGTAAGCTCCTGCTTCCTTTTCTTTTTTAGGAGAGGAATTGCATGACATATCCACAAGAGAAAGCAGTTTCTCAACGAAATTGCTTTAGATATCTGTAGTCGAAATTTGAAATTTCAAGTTGTACACTGTTTTAGATACATACACCCTTTTTAATGTTTTTATGGTATATTAGAGTAGTAGGGGGTGGAGCATATGACTTTAGATGTTAACCAAGAAAATATGACGATTATGGGAGTAGTTTTTGAAAATCGATTGATTTTCAAGAGTGTTTGGTACGCTCTAAGTACAAATATGATTGAAGGCTGGCAGCCAACTGTTGAGGATGTTGAACTTTTAAGAGATGAAGCGATAGCATTGGGAGTGGCTTGATGGCTCGGAAAATTTATGAAGAGTATAGCTATATTGATTTGGATAACTACTATGTTTATCCAAACTTATCGGTTCTTCGTAATAAGTTTCATGAACAAGATAAAGCAAAAGCCCAGGAACTTGAATTTCGTTTGGTCGCAAGTAAAACTATAAAATTATTTGGAAACCCTATAGAAGTGCATAGTGTATCAGATATTTTGGCGATTCATCAATTTCTTTTCGGTGAAATGTATGAGTGGGCTGGTCAATACCGTTGCGTTAATATTTCAAAGAGTGGTAAAGCTTTTCTACCTATTCAATCGTTCGATATGGCAGAAAAGTTTTTAAATCGTCTAATTACGAATTATTTGAATAATTCAGGTAGCAGAGAAGTTATTTGTAGAGATCTTGTGGAAATATTAGATAATCTTAATTATTTCCACCCTTTTCGTGAAGGAAATGGTCGAACGCAACGTGAAGTGATTCGTTCATTGGCTTTAATGAAGGGATACGAATGCGAAATTTCAATTGGTGTGGATGATGACGTTTATAACTTGTACATGGATGGTACAGTATACAGTGATAAGAAAAAACTAGAGAAATTATTTGATAAATTATTACTCAAGTTATGAGAGCAAGTTTTCTAATTCTTTCCTAAGAAAAGAAAGGCCAGGTAGGGAAGAAAAATGAAATTTTTCTTAACATGAGAGTAATTAGGTCTCAATTTCTTTTTCTTAGGTGATATCTTAGTGGCTTGTCAACGTTTGGTAGTTTTAAACAATGCCTTTTCAACTAGATTTTGTTTTTTTCAAATCTCTAATACAATAATAGTTATAGAACCGCCCACAACTCTTTGAAGTACAGGGCGGATATTTTTTACCGAAGTAACAATAACATTCGAAAGGTGCTCGTATGCTCACGTATCCCCATAACCGCATTGTCAAGGCAGGGCGGTATTTGAATTTTCTTAAGAATGATCCTCTGAATCAGGTGCCGATTTTGCGCTATGACAAGAAGCGCAAGGGGCTGACGTTTGTAATTGTGTTTCAACTGGCAGACTCAGTTCAGATTCTGAATCGATCCGAGAATGGCTATTCCTCTCGTTTGGAGAGGATTCGTTTTTTTGATGAAAAATCCATACAGGCAGGGCTGAATTTAGTACCAACGGTGGCGCGTGAATCTGCTCAAGTTTTACAGGTTCCTGGGAAGGAAAAAGGCTATCGTGATTGGATTCGCTACTACCAGCCTCAAGAGCTAGTAGTTTTAGTAGGGGGCCAGGAAATTCCTGTAAATAGTTACAATCCCTTCCGTGATGCCCGAACTTGGGATGGAGGAGATGTTAGCCAAGCTGATTTTGAATACAAAGATTATGAAGGAATTCAAGATTTTCGCCCTTTTTGGCCTCAAAGGGAGTCTGAGCCCTTGGTTTGTCATTTGACAGGTGTCGGTGCAGACTTGTTGCTAATGGGGTGGTATTATCATGGACCTCAGCTAAAGATCTCTTGGCGACCAGACAGGACTGGTGCTCGTTGGCGGTCATCATTGGTTGCCGTGGATCGGAAAACAGGACGAACCTTTTTTCAAGGCAATCTGCTCCAGGTTGAAAGGGCATCAGTTCCTATCTTTTTCGACAAATTGGAAATAAAGAACCATAGAGGATCGGAACTGTCTGCCTTGTATCAGGAAATTGAGCAGCAAGTACGCGCAGCAACTTTAAAGGAGAGGGGATGAAGATCTGGTGAGAGTAATGGGCTGTTAAAGAAACCTTTGGTATGCTGTGTACAAACATAGAACTTCTTGATACAATCTTGGCAAGAAGTGATGAGGTGGCGTTATGCGATGGTTTGTCGATGAGTCGGGTGTATTTGTTGAGTTGTTGGCTTCTTATCCCTCATATCAAGGAAAGAATGAGTATTACATCTGTAAAAAAAGTAACCAAGAGATTTTTGTGATTCAGAAAGAGGATTTCGAAAAGAGTTTTGTGATTTACGAATCACGTCTAACTACACAGGAAAAGTTGGAATTATTTTTTTCGGTCTTTAAGGGGAGATTCGATGTTTATGCTAGAAGTTATTTAAACGGGGAGGGCAAACTTCAATATTCACCGTCCTATAAATATGGGTGGAAGGCTTTGGCGCCAGAGAAGAGAGAATTTCATCCGCTAACAGTTGATGTTTTGAAGTCACATTTGAAGGGGGAAACTGCAATTGGGATATTTCCAATGTTGAAGGATGAAACTTGTTGGTTTTTGGTGTTGGATTTCGATAAAAAAGATTGGAAGTTATCCGTTGAAGTATTGAGGAACGTAAGCTGTGAAAGAGGGGTAATACCTGCTGTCGAGATTTCAAGGTCGGGTAATGGCGCACACGTTTGGTATTTTTTTGAAAATGCTATTCCAGCGCGTGATGCTAGAAATTTTGGTAGAAAACTTCTTGAACTTTCGATGTTAGAATCAGAATCAATTTCGTTTGAAGCTTACGACAGGATGTTTCCGAATCAGGATATCCTTCCAAAAGGAGGACTTGGAAACTTAATAGCTTTACCATTGCAAGGAAAGGCCTATGAAAATGGGAATACCTTGTTTGTAGATAATGAATTCAACCCCTATCCTAATCAATGGGAATTCCTTCAAAGTATTGAAAGGATAAAAACTAAGACGTTACATTCAATAGTGCGTATAGATTCGGAAAGTCCAAATCTTGATCGATCTATTTCTCTTCAATATAGTAATGAGCTGATGATTGAAAAGAAATTGCTTTCAGGTCAGACGATGTTTCATTTGAAAAAAATGGCTTCTTTTTCAAACCCAGAATTTTATCTTAGACAAATCATGCGTCAACCAACCTATCAAATACAAGAGCGTCTATGTTTATTTGAAGAAACGGATAGATATCTTATGCTACCGAGGGGACTGTTGCAAAAATTAACAAATCTTTTCAATCACATTTCCATTGAAGATAATCGAATTGTACATTCACCTATTTCGGTAGAATTTGTAGGAGAACTTAGGTTTGAACAGGAAGTTGCCTTGGCGGATGTTACATCTAGAGACAATGGTATATTACAAGCTGAGACAGGATTTGGAAAGACTGTTTTAGGAGCGGCATTAATTGCTAAACATCAAGCTCGGACGATTATTCTTGTTCACAACAGACAATTGTTAGAGCAATGGATTCAAAAACTTAGTCATTTTCTTGAATTTGAGGAAGAAATGCCCGTAAGATACACTCCAAAGGGTAGAGAAAAAGAAATAGGGTACATTGGTCAGTATACTGGATCAAAAAAGTGGAGGAGTAAGTTAGTTGATGTTGTGATGATTCAATCTATGTTTAACTTAGATTCCCTTTCCAATTTATTGAATGAATACACAATGATGATAATTGATGAATGTCATCATGTGACAGCTTTGATGTTCGAAAAAGTTGTTAAAGAATTTAAAGGTAAGTATATGTATGGTCTGACTGCTACACCTGAGAGAAAAAATGGTCATCATCCTATTATCTTTCAACGAATTGGAGATATATTACATAAAACTGATGCTCCAAAACATCATTTTCATAAGAAGTTTTTCATATGTTTAACTTCTTTTGGAAGATTTGATTCCGAGAAGGCTTCGAGCAGGAGATTTGATTTGTTAAATGATTGGCTTTCAAGAGATGAATCCAGAAATCAACTTATTGTGGGAGATGTGCTAGACCAAATTAGGCAACAACGTAATTGTCTTGTTATCGTGAATAGAATAGAGCACATCGAAATTTTGAGTGAACTATTGTTATCAAAAGGATGTGATTGTATTTTTACCTTAAGTGGTAATACGAAAAGTTCAATTAGAAAACGAGTACTAGAGGAGATTGATAAAGAGAAGCACGGCTTTATTCTTATTTCTACAGGAAAATTCATTGGTGAAGGATTTGACTTACCGCAGTTGGATACATTGTTTTTAGTCGGTCCCCTGTCGTGGAAAAATAATTTGATTCAATATGCTGGTCGCTTGCATCGTTCTCACGAAGAAAAACGAGAAGTTCGTATTTTTGACTATTTGGATATTCATGTTCCGTATCTAGAACGAATGTTTCAGAGAAGACAAGTGGCATATAAACAAATGGGGTATGAAATAATCGAGAAGGATAAAAATCAAAAGAGCTATTACAGTACAGCTGACTATGAAGTAGACTTAGATAAAGATCTATTGAATGCTAAGAAAATACACCTAATTTTGCCTTTTATCCAGAAAAGAAAACTAACCCAGTTTGTCGAGAGATATAATAGTCTTCAAAAGATTCTATTGTTACCAGAAAAATTTAAAAATATATTTGGGTTTGAAAAGACTACTGAAAATCTTACTGTGGTGTATGATTCATCAAAGTCTTTAACACCGATGCTCATTATTGATGATTATTTGATTTGGTATGGAGAATTACCATTATTTACGAAGGTAGAAGATTTTTCTGTTCTAAGGCTAGATTCACCAGATTTAGTGAAGGAAATATTGGAAATGGATTACTAATTAAAGTCTAATACTTTAAAAACAGTTGAATGTGTATGGTTTCTTGAAAATTTGAGTATAGGACTGTACTTTAAATGAGGACTGAGTTATTTTTAAAGTTTTTCACATATCTATTCTCCGATTGTTTAAGTCTCAGTCTCATGTACTAATGAAATTTTTTAGTCTCAGTTTTTATAGTCACTTAGTTTTTAAATAGTATGTTATTGCATCAGTTATAGAGTCCATCTTGCGAAGTAATTCTGTAACTGATTTTTTTAGAATAGCCCAACTTTGCTCAATTGGATTTAATTCTGGAGAATACGGTGGTAGAGGTAAAAAGAAGTGACCAGCATAGATAGAAAGTTCATCTAGTATTTTCTTAGGGTGAAAACTTGCATTGTCCATAACAAGAACATGAGGAGTCTTTAAAGATGGTAGAAGCTCTTGTTTAAACCACTCTACAAAGAAATCACTCGTCATACTCTCTTTGTAAATCATTGGCGCTACAAAAGTCTGACCAATTTGTCCAGATACAATGGAAGTTCTTTCAAATCGACGACCAGAAACTTTGAAATAAATCTTTTCACCTCTAGGTGCACGGGCATTTTTACGATATAGATAAGTATCAATACCTGTTTCATCAATATAGACAATTGGAAAGCCTTTCAAAGCTGCTAGTGATTCAAGATATTGTCGAACCTTCTTTGCATCTTGTTCTTTGTAGCTCGTTATCTTTTTTTTAAAGTGATGTTTATTTGTTTTAAGACAGACCAAACAGAAGGAATACTGCAAGAAAAATGTTCTGCAATTTCCCTTAAAAAAGCGTCTGGATGTTCTTCTACAAATTCTTGTAATTTATCTAAAGGTATTTTTATGGATTTAGCAACACGCTTTTTACGTTCTAAGTGACCGAGTTCTCTCTCCTGCTTTTCCCAACTGTATAAAGTGTTGGTTCTAATATTAAATAAAGCTGCTGTTTCTTTACGTGTATGTCCCTCTTTAACATATTCAAGGACACGTTTTCTAAAATCAATTCCGTATGCCATAAAAATAGTATATCATATACAGTTTAGTATAAAAGAAAAAGCAGTCTCTTAACGAAACTACTTTAGATAACTGTTGCCAAAATTTGAAAGTTGAAATGACTCCATAGAATCGAAAAATTTTTGCATTTCACAAGACTATCTGCTATACTTGTTATGAAAGAGGTTGAGTTTCAGCTCAACCTCATGTAGACCGTTTTAAAGACGGGACGAATGAATGTCGACAGTTAGCCGCTAATCACTCGGTCAAGTTTCTAGCGGTTGGCTGTCATTTTTTATTTTTGTCGTTAATGAACATCAAAATAATTGACAAGAGTTCGAGAATCAACATCCCGAAAAGAAGCATAAGCTCTAAAGCTGCTTCCACTGCCATGACGGTGGTCCTTTCTAGGTGGTTGTGCATAGGCAATACCTCCAAAATCAGATTTCCGTCCCGCTTTGTAACTTTCTACTTTCTCAGTATACTACTTTTTGTTTTTCTTGTCTAAGAAGAATCGATTTTGTTATAATAAATTGGGTTGTAAATTACACAGAGAGATTAAAGAAGATTACTGAATCCGATTACCTCAGCTGATTTTTTAACGCCGGTCACTCCGATGCAGTTTTTTTTTGCCCCAAATGTTTAGAAAAGAATCAGAAATAAAAAATAAATACTGGAGAAAATTCAGTATTTATTTTTTATTCTTAAAATGTTATACAATTATTCAAATAATGTCCCCTACAGGAATCGAACCTGTAATGACTCCTTAGGAGGGAGTTGTTATATCCATTTAACTAAGGGAACAACATAAAAGGAGCCGAGGCTCCTTTTTCAATCCTCTTAACGCCGGATTTCTTTGATACGTGCAGCTTTTCCTTGTAGGGCACGTAGGTAGTACAATTTCGCACGACGTACTTTACCGTAGCGTACAACTTCGATTTTTTCAACACGTGGAGTGTGAAGTGGGAAGATACGCTCAACACCAACACCGTTGGAGATTTTACGAACAGTATAGTTTTCAGAGATTCCTTGACCTTTACGAGCGATAACAACTCCTTCGAAGAGCTGAACACGTTCGCGGTTTCCTTCGACAACTTTCGCGTGAACGCGGACAGTGTCACCAGGGCGGAACTCAGGGATATCAGTACGTAGTTGACCTTCAGTCAAGC
Source organism: Streptococcus sp. 121 (assembly GCF_016458205.1). Classification (GTDB taxonomy): domain Bacteria; phylum Bacillota; class Bacilli; order Lactobacillales; family Streptococcaceae; genus Streptococcus. Next base: position 21,405 of record NZ_JAEMED010000028.1, read on the forward strand.
TTTGAATTAATGGATTCATTTTTTCTCCTATCTTGCTAATCATGTACGCCAAGGTGCAGCGGATTAGCCGTTTATTTTTGCGTGTCCATCACACACAGGGAATATCTTATCAGTTTTTTTAAAAAAAGTAAAGGAAAATGCGGCAAACTTGAAGATTTTTTTATCTTTGGTATACTATTACTAATTATTGATAAAAAAGGAGAAGAGACGATGGGACTTTTAGTAGATGGAAAATGGGTGGACCAATGGTATGATACCAAATCCACAGGTGGGAAATTTGTGCGCACCGTGACTCAGTTTCGGAACTGGATCACAACTGACGGTGAACCCGGGCCGACTGGTGAAGGGGGCTTTAAGGCGGAGTCAGGGCGCTATCATCTTTATATATCTCTAGCCTGTCCTTGGGCAAGTCGAACCTTGATTATGCGAAAGCTGAAAGGCTTGGAAGAGCACATCTCGCTGTCTATTGTGAATCCGTATATGTTAGAAAATGGCTGGACTTTTGCGGAAGGTCCAGGTGTGATTGCGGATAGTATCTTTAACAGCGATTATCTTTACCAAGTTTACCTAAAAGCTGATCATCAGTACACCGGTCGTGTTACCGTTCCAGTTTTGTGGGATAAGAAAACCAACACCATCGTCAGCAATGAATCAGCTGAGATTATGCGGATGTTTAATTCGGCCTTTAATGATTTGACTGGAAATCAGGAGGATTATTACCCGCAAGAATTACAGGAAGCCATCGATGAAATGAATGACTTTGTCTATCCAAACATTAATAACGGAGTTTATAAAGCCGGGTTCTCAACCAGTCAAAAGGTTTACGAGGAAGAAGTAGCCAATGTTTTTGCGGCCTTGGATAAACTAGAAGCTCACTTGGACACTCAGGATTATCTGGTTGGCAATCGTCTAACAGAAGCAGATATTCGATTGTTTACAACCTTAGTGCGTTTTGATCCTGTCTACTTTGGCCATTTTAAATGCAATATCAAAGCCTTAGTGGATTACCCAAATCTCTGGGATTACACCAAACGGCTCTATCACCATCAGGGAATTTCAGAAACTGTTGACTTTGACCATATCAAAGAACATTATTATGGCAGCCATAAAACAATTAACCCAACAGGTATTGTTCCAGTCGGGCCTAACTTGGATTGGAGTTTATAAAATTCTAAAAACCTTGGAATTCGCTGATTCCAAGGTTTTTAAAATGACTGCAGGGGTAGGGACTATTTTTGGTATAATGAAGAAAATGAAAGTTGGAGAACTTGGTTACCCAGTTCGGATTTTTAAAGGAGAGATGGATGATTAAATTATTAGCGATTGATATGGATGGAACCCTATTAGATGAAGACAAAACATTGCGTCCGGAGACCATCGCAGACTTAGACAAGGCACGTGAAGCAGGAGTTCTGCCAGTTATTTGTACAGGACGTCCCTTATCCGGTGTTCTTCCTTATCTAAAGGAACTTGGATGGGAAGGTAAAGATGGCTACATGATTATTAATAATGGTGCAACCATCCACAGTACCAAAGACCTATCGATTCATTCCTGGTCTGGCTTATCCGAAGAGGAACTAATCTTGCTTGACAAGATTTCACAAGAATCAACTGCACAATTGACGGTTTTTGATGAACGAGACTATTTGGTGGTCGGTGAAGATGCTGGTCATTTGGTCACGATGGATGCAGGTTTGGTCTTTACCAAACCCAAACGGGTAGAGTTGGATCAACTGCTAGTTAATCAAGACAAGATTTTCCAAGCTATGTATTTGGATGAGAAAGACGCCTTGGATCGATTCGAAGAGAAGTACAGTGCGGAATTAGCGCAACATTTTGAAGTCGTTCGTTCCCAAGATTATATCTATGAGTGCCTACCGAAAGGAACCAATAAAGCGACAGGCCTTTCTTACCTAGCTCAGGATTTAGGCTTTAGCAATGATCAGATCATGGCCATTGGTGATGCTAACAATGATTTGGAAATGTTGACCTATGCCGGCTGGTCTGTGGCTATGGGAAATGCCAATGAAGCTGTCAAAAAGGTTGCCAAATTCCAAACTGGATCTCACACTGAAAACGGAGTTGGACAAGCGATTCATGAGATTCTTTTGCCAGCTAATTCGAATTAAAAGTTTGAAGTAGAGATAGTTAAAAATCTGATAGATTCCTGGAAAATATTCATTGTTTATGTTGTTAATAATCGTTGTGCGTATGGAATTCTAGCCCGATGTTTGGAGTAATATTTGTACATGGAGGAATTAATGATAAACAAAATAAATAAACCCAAGAAGTTCGCTTCACAGCTAATCTCTGATATGAAAAATGATAGAGGAATTACGTTTAAGTATATTGATGAAGAGTTAGCAGTGGAATATTTAGCTAGTATTAATAACTATCTCAGGACTGCCGCTTATCGAAAAAACTACCAAAAATATCAAACTGGTTCTAAAAAAGGGAAATATCTAAATCTTGATTTTTCTTATTTGATTGAATTGAGTGTCCTAGATATGCATTATAGATTTCTGGTACAAAAAATGTGTTCGGATATTGAACATAGCATGTGTGTAAAACTCATTCATGATATTGAAAAGGACGCCACGACTGATGGATATGATTTGGTGAAAACCTTCTTAAATAGATATCCAAGGGAGGTTCAAAAGATCCAGGGAACAATAGCTTTACCACATACCAGAAATTTACTCAGAAAGTATTTTACAATTCAGACTACAAGTAATGGCTATCATAGAATAACGAATTATGATGATTGTCCAGTATGGGTTTTAATGGAATTATTAAGTTTTGGTTCTATTATTAATTTTTATCTAGACTATTATGATAGCCGAAGACAAGCCCACATTCCAAAAGAAGTTTTAAATCTAGTGCGTAGTTTAAGGAATGCTGCTGCACATAATAATTGCATTTTATCTGATTTAAACTCTGGAACAACTGTTGCCCCGCAAGCTATCATTGATTACGTAAAGAATATTGAGGGGATTACAAAATCAAGTTGAAGGAAAAAGTTATCATCCAGGACAGTCTTAGAATTTGTGGCTCTCATTTATCTATATGAAGAGCTTGTAACTGGGAAAGTCAGAAAATATAGACTGCAAGAATTGGACTTGTTAATTCCCAATAATAGAATGATAGAAAAGGTCGTTTTTTTCCGAAATAACGAACTGATTACAAGTACTTATAGTTTTATTCAGCAAGTTGTGAATTTTTCTATGGTGCATTGATTAAAAAATTGACAAAAGCTGGAAATGATGGTACCATTATTATATCAAATAAAAACTGAATAAGTTTTTGACGGGGCAACGTTACGACGGGGCCCTATTTTTTTGACATTTAATCGAAAAATATCTCTTGCCTTCCTTTGCAGTTTTTGGTATACTTATTGAGTTGCCACCCTTAGTGTAATGGATATCACGTAAGATTCCGGTTCTTGAGATGGGAGTTCGATTCTCTCAGGGTGGATGATGTAAGGCTGACCGGTGGTTAGTCTTTTTTTCATTTCATTTTCATCTTTTTGTGAAAATGAGGGACTTTTCCCCTATTCCCTCTGGCATTGTGGTATACTAGGTAAGTTGCAATGAAGTTGGTGGGATGGGAGCGTGTGCTCAAAAGGATGGCATCTCATCGCCTGTTCCTGGGGACAGGGGCCGTTATTGTAGGAGTATCCATCCCAATCGATTTATAGAAAGAAGATACCATTGAAATTTATAGAATTAGGTTTATCAGAAGAATTATTGACAGAAATTGAAAAAGCGGGTTTTGAAGAAGCCAGTCCCATTCAGGAGCAGACGATTCCCTTGGCCTTGACTGGCAAAGACGTTATCGGTCAGGCACAGACTGGTACAGGGAAAACGGCTGCTTTTGGTTTGCCAACCTTGGAAAAAATTAGACCGCAAGAGGCGACCGTTCAGGCATTGGTGATTGCGCCTACGCGTGAATTGGCGGTTCAGAGTCAGGAAGAGTTGTTCCGCTTTGGTCGTTCGAAAGGGGTGCGCGTGCGTTCTGTATATGGAGGATCCAGCATTGAGAAGCAAATCAAGGCTTTGAAGGCGGGAGCGCATATTGTCGTAGGAACACCAGGTCGTCTGTTGGACTTGATTAAGCGCAAGGCTTTGAAACTGGATAAGATTGAGACATTGATCTTGGATGAAGCGGATGAGATGCTGAATATGGGCTTCTTGGATGATATTGAAGCGATTATTGAGCGTGTGCCAGCTGAGCGTCAAACGCTTCTTTTCTCTGCTACAATGCCAGAAGCTATCAAGCGAATTGGTGTGCAGTTTATGAAAGAGCCTGAGCACGTCAAAATTGCGGCTAAGGAATTGACAACCGAGCTGGTTGATCAATACTATATTCGTATCAAGGAGCAGGAGAAATTCGACACGATGACTCGTTTGATGGATGTCGAACAACCTGAATTGGCAATCGTGTTCGGACGGACGAAACGTCGTGTTGATGAGTTGACACGTGGCTTGAAGATTCGTGGTTACCGAGCAGAAGGAATCCATGGTGACTTGGATCAAGGTAAACGTCTTCGCGTTCTTCGTGACTTTAAGAATGGGAACTTGGACGTCTTAGTAGCGACAGATGTTGCGGCTCGTGGTTTGGACATCTCTGGAGTAACCCACGTATACAACTACGATATTCCACAAGATCCGGAAAGCTATGTCCACCGGATTGGACGGACAGGTCGTGCTGGTAAGTCAGGACAATCTGTAACCTTTGTTTCTCCAAATGAAATGGGTTACCTTCAAATTATTGAAAACTTGACCAAAAAACGGATGAAGGGTCTCAAACCACCAACAGCGGAAGAAGCTTACCAAGCCAAAAAAAGTGTTGCCCTTAAGAAAATTGAACGTGACTTTGCTGAAGAAGATTTTGCAGCTAAAGCCGCTAAAGTTAGCAAGGATGCAATCCAGCTGGCAAGTGAATTTTCACCAGAAGAATTGGCAGCTTATATCTTGACCTTGGTTGTACAAGATCCAGATAGCCTACCAGAAGTAGAAATTGCACGGGAAAAACCACTACCATTTAAACCATCTGGAAATGGCCAAGGTGGACGTGGCCGCGGCGGACGCCGCGACGGTGGTTACCGTTCAGGAAATCGTGACCGTGACCGCAGAGATCGCAACCGTCGTGACAACTACAGAGGCAACCGCCGCAACGACCGCTTCGAAAAAGAAAGCCGTTACCGAAAAAACAACAACCAAAAACCAAAAAACACCTCCAGCGAAAAGAAAACTGGCTTCGTAATCCGAAACAAAGGAGATAAATAAAAAAGTCCAGTGGACTTTTTTATCCCGAGCCTAAAAATAGGAAAGCGAGGCAAGTCCAGTGGAGTAAGGAAGAACGTTTGACGTTCTTTCATTAAAAACTCCAAGAGTCAATTTCTGACTCTTTGACTATCCCGAGCCTAAAAACAGGAGAGCGAGGCAGATCTAGTTGGCCTCGCCTAGTCTCCGTTAACCGATTTGACTCTGGATTTTTCAATTGAATAGTGTAAAACCCTGAGCGGCTTTTTCAGCCAGCTCAGGGTTTTGAGGTTAATGGGGGAATAAGACAGCGCCTGCTGCACCGGTAACTGCACAGGCTGCGTAGAGTTGTGGTGTCATGAGTGGGATGGCTTGGGAGCAGAAGGCGATGCCTTTGAAAGCTCCGTAAAATCCGCTAAGGAACAGGTTAGCTTCCTTTTCCCCGCTTCCTTGAATGGAAATAAGCTCAGTTGTGGTGAGTTGGTTCATCATATTTCCTCCTTCTTACTAAATAGCTCGTGCAAAACCCCAGGCGGTCATGCAGAGATGGGTACCAATATACTCTTTTAGTTTATCTTTTATTACTGTGTTAGCTCGTCTTGCCGTACTTCAGTACTGTCTGCGACTCGCTGCCTTGTACTAAAAGCAAACTAAAAGACTATAATGCCTCCGACCAGAGTTCCGACACCGGGAATGAAGCTACCGGCCATAGCACTGGTTCCTGCACAAATAGCAATTGCACGACAGGCTTCCAAACCAAATGGGCGACTGCCTCCATATAAGTTGGCGAGTGCTGTTGTGGAAAGAATTTGGTTTTCTGTTTCAGTCACACAAGACCTCCTCGTAAAAGTTTGACTAGGAATATCTGCTCCTGTCACTTATCTATTCAAAAAAGGAAATGTTTTTTATATTTTAATGGGAGCATTACTAACAGCATAGATATAGAGAACTGCGACTGCAAGTACTAGTAGTCCCAGACTGTCATAGAGGTTGCCAAGGAAATCACTTTGGGAATTGATGATGAAATTGAATGGAATAAGTAGTACGCAGAGATATTTTGTATTGTTCAACAGTTGGGTGAATCGCCAAACAATCAGATCATGACTCGTTTTTTGCTGCAAATCTTTGTTTGCAATAAGAAAAACAGCTGAAAGAATTAGAGTAGTGAAGGTGATGGGAATCCATGTGTTTCCATTTAGATAGCCGAAAAAAAAGCGTAATACGATTTGTAATAGGGAATTAACGATTAAGGTGATGTAAAAACGAATGTTCATCGGATCCTCCTCGTACGAATTGTAAACCCGAATTATTCATACCCTGAATATCTTTGCGTAACTATCAAAAAAATCATCAGAAACAAGCAATAAATAATTGCAATTCTGATGATTTTTATGAACGATCAAGCTTTTCTATAAATAAAGATGGGT
>NZ_JAEMED010000029.1 GCF_016458205.1 Streptococcus sp. 121
ATAAAGGGGAAATCCTTTTTTGTCTAGTCGAACGTTTCACCCAATGGGTGAAAAGCAGAACCTTCCAGAAACCCTGTAATCAATACGGTTTCTGGAAGGTTTTTAAGTTAGGTATGAATAATTTGGGATAATAGGAAAGAAATTTTTGGGGTGGTATAATAACAATAAATTGGAAGTGAGGTAAGAAAAATGAAATATAATAAAATAAGGGTAAATGGTTTGGAAGTCTTTTATCGTGAAGCTGGACAAGCTGATAAACCAGTGTTCTTGTTGTTACATGGTTTCCCATCAGCTAGTCACCAATTCCGCGAATTAATGCCATTATTGGAGAAGGATTTCCATCTCATTGCTCCTGATTTAATCGGTTTTGGACAGTCCGAGGCTCCTGATCATGCTACTTTTGATTATACTTTTGATAATTTAACAGCTTATGTTGAAGGTTTATTATTTGCTCTAGGCATTGAGAAATTTTATCTTTATGTATTTGATTATGGAGCTCCTATTGGTTTTAGAATTGCAAGTAAGTACCCAGAACGCATTTTGGGGATTGTTAGTCAAAATGGGAATGTTTATGAAGAAGGCTTAGGGAAAAAATGGGAAGCTCGAGCAGAGTATTGGAAAAATCCGACACCTGAACTAAGAAAGGAGTACCAAAGTGCATTTGCTACACAAACCATTATAGGTCAATACTCTGGTGGTGAAGACATCCGTAAGTTATCTCCAGATGGGTATTTGTTGGACATCTATTATTCACAATCTGAAGGCTATGCTGAAAGACAATCTGACTTGATTTTTGATTATCAATCAAACGTTGCACTCTATCCAAAATTTCAGGCTTATCTCAAAAAATATCAACCGAAGCTATTAGCAGCTTGGGGAAAGAATGACCCAAGTTTTGTTTATCAAGGGGCACTTGCATTTGCTAAAGATAACCCTAATAGTCGAATTGAATTATTAGATGGAGGACATTTTGCTCTTGAAACTCATGCCAAAGAAATTGCCAACCTCATTTTAGATTATTTTAAAGAATAGGTTACTTTAGAGATACTGCAAACTAAAATCAACCTGATAAAACTGTCTTTAGAACAACAGAAAAAGCCTAGAAATACTGATTTCATAGGCTTTTCTAATCTTAATTATTTCACCTCAGTAAAAATTACGTGTTTAGAAAATAATACTTAAAAAACATTGATTTATCAAGGTTTTTTAAGACCTTCGATTTGCCTTGTAAAAAAGGATACCAAAAAGGATACCATGCAAATCAGAATCGCAGTTCTAACATCTTTTTATTATAGATTTCAACAGCTGACCCTAATTTTTGAGGTGCAAGTTCAGCATAAGTATCCATTGTAGTCCCTATACTTTTATGGCCCATTCGTACTTGAAGCTCTTTCCAGTTCATGCCTGCATTTAACATCATAGAGGCATGGGTATGTCGAAAGAGATGGAAGCCATAATCTGGCAAACCACATTCAATAAGGCGTTTCTTAAGTGTGGTACGTTCATTTCTATCACACATATAGTTTCCATATATAGTTGGAAAAATAAGTTTAGATTTTTCCAATCCATTTTTTCGGAAGTATAGGTTCATTTCATCATGAAAATTTTGGAGTTGTTCAAGTATTTCAAAAGGTACATAGACCTTTCTATTTCCAGCTGCTGTTTTTGGACTTTCTTTACAAATGACTTCACCCTTTTTGCCTTGTTCAGGTTTTGCATTTCTCCATACCAATGTTTTATTAACATTGATTAAGGAGTTGTCAAAATCCAAATCATAGATGGATAGGGCGAGTAATTCGTTTATGCGTAAACCAGATGCGAGTAAAGTGTCACAAATTAATTTAAACCTACGATTGGCTCTAGTGGCTGGTAGTTCATCTAAATACTTAAGCCAAATTATCAAATCCTCATCATGTAAGACCTTGACCCGTTTGCGGTTACTTAGTGGCTGAGGGGGTATTTGTACGGAACGTACAGGATTTTTAGTCAATCCGTAATTGGTGATACCAAAATTGAAGATATCGCCCATCTTCTTTACGATTGCACCATAATCTTTAGCAGAGCCTTTAGCGGATTTTCTATAACCCTTTTTGACACTGTTCTTATATTTTTCAGCTAGATGATTAACCCATACTTGAATATCAATCGGCTCAATTTTATCTGGAACATAGTCACCAAATTGTGGGATGATATAAGTATCTAGATAGTTTCTCACACGATTAAGAGTATTGTCAGAGCTAACCATCAACTCAAAATTATAATACCATGCTTCAGCTAAATCTTTGAAGGTTGAAATTTGAAATTGTTGGTTTGAGTGTCGTGTTGCACCACCTTCTACAAAATCAAATTTTGCTTGTATGGTTTTACGGTCAAGTTGTCTTAAAGTAGAGGCTGTAATCGTAGTTCTAACAGGTTTTCCTGTTTTTGAGTCTAGTCCAAGATAGACAGCTTTTGCTGCGTATCGAACAGTTCCATTTTTCTTTGTTTGCTTATAAACAGTTTTTCCTTTATGAAGAATTTTTTCAGTTTGCAATTAGCTTATCCTTTGTAAAATTGAGAATAAGACTAAAATAGGGTATCGAAATACAACCCATTTCGATACCTCTATTCTAGCACATTTTGCTCTAATCAATACTTAGAAAACGGATAACATCGTCTAATTTATAGAAAACGTTACGGGTGTTTTCAAAAGGAGGCTCAAGACGAGGAAGGCCATATCGTTCCCACTTTTTCAAAGTATTGGGTGAAATTCCGAGGAGTTCAACGAGTTCTTTCTGGGTGTATAGAATCTTCGGTTGGAATTCGGTGTTGAGATTTCGAAGCAACTCTAAAATAACTTTAAGTTGCTGCTCAATATTTTGTAGGTCGTAATTTAATGTACTCATAGGTGCTCCTTTAAATCATGAAAGAACTATGAGATAATGTAGTAGAGATGTTCACACTATCTCATAGAATACTCTCCTTTTGCGGTACTTGGTAGGTTTAGCACAAGGAGAGTTTTTGTATGCTTACAAGAAAATGTAGTTCTTGAAGTTTCTCAAAAATATCAAATTCTTTATTGAAGCACTCAAAGTAGGCTTTTGTGAGATAGTTCAGTGTTTCAACTGACATGCTCACGGTAATGCCCTTGTTAGGTTGGGTGGCATCATAAGCAAGTAGAATAGTGAGGTGCTCCTCTAAAAAATAGTAAGCATCACTATAGTTCTTATGCTTGATATTAGTCCCTTGAAGGCAATCGAAAAATAGGGATAGTGACAGATGGTCAGTTATCTCTTCGATTAGTATATTCGCAGCCTGTGACCAAGGGATACACACCCATTCAGAAGGATGAGATGGGGTAAGGATGAATTGAAGGTAAGCGAAATTATTTAGATTGACTTGATTCGTCATGGTTTGTCTCCTTATTCGCAGGGTCCCACTTATTGTTCTCACGAACAGTGTTCGTCAGGTAGTTCAAAATAGATTCTTCTTGAACTTTTTCGGGACTGTTGAAGTCATAGGTCAGACTTACAGTAGTATTCGTATTGGGTACACGAACCGCACGGGAATCTACTTTCCGAGGGTGGGACAATAAATAGTTGGTGCTGTTGTTACCGAATGAAGGACGAAGGGTTACAAGGTTGTCTATTCTTCGGAGGAATTGAGAAATATCTTCCCGAGAATTTGACTCTTTTGTGTAATAGAAAAATTCTAGGGGAAGTTTTGAACTTGTGATAATTACGACCCTTGCAGCGCCATCACGGTTCTGGTAACGTGCAGAAATTGGGCTAATATGGTAGGGGTCTAGTAGTTTCAACCAGTCGCTTGCCGTTAAGGCTTCCCCACGTATATCATCTAAAAGAAGAATTTCTTCCCCATGAAAATCATCAAAGATGTTAGTAGCAGCAGTAGTGATGCTCCGCCATTGTTGCTTGTTCGCTGCTGCTAGTTCTGTAATAGAGTTTACAAGTTTGTGTCCGAGTGTTGTTTTTCCAAGACCAGAGTCGCCGGTAATGAAAATGATAGTTTTCTTGAACTCACCATTTTGAATAGCTGCTCTAGACACTGCCCCTTTAAATTCAGCATAGCATTTAAAAGCTTCGTTAATCTTTTGTCGATTAGTAGAGTACAAAATTTTCAAGTTCTCGTCTAAAAGAATATCGTCTTTTGAAAGTTTTCCTTCTAAAATGGCGAGAATGACCTCTTCGATAGACTCCTCTCCAGTTTTAACGGTTTTCTTGGCTCGTCCTTTTTCCCACATCTTTTTGCTTTCAGAGAACACTTGCTTGTAGTCTTTTCCGCGGTAAGTGTAGACCTCATCTGGACTGTACTGAAATTTGTCGGCGTCCTTGAAATGAATCAAATATGCTAAGAAATTTGAAAAAGCATACTTCCCACGTTTTGCTTTCTCAAAGAATTGCTCCTCAAGATTGAGGTGTTCAGCAAGTTTTAGAAGAGCGATCTTTTCTTTGAACCTAAGAAGAATATGTACATGATTGTCAACAGGGACTTTTTGATAAGTTTGTTTGTCAAAATTAAACTCGTCATTAACATCTTTATCATGCTTAATTGCATAAGCTTCACATACATGACCAATCTCGTCAATTTTCTTAACGATTGATTCGGTTAGATTCGCAACGGAACCAGTTTTTGTTTGATTGATGAGAGTTTCATCAAATCCAGGCCAAACCTCAGGTTCAAGCTTATTAACAAGCATGATGCAGCTTAGGTGTGCTTCTTTTTTCTTATTTGTCATATTTAAAATACCTTTACTTAAAAAATTTTTTAAATATTCCTGTTGCAAATGCTCATTTGGGAGCGTAAATTCAATCGACAAGCCCAAATTTACGCGCATAAGGAATAATTAGAATTAAAATCAAGGGTTTCCTTGGGGCTTTGCCCCAAACCCCAGCCTCCACTGCCCGATGATAGGCGACCACGACTCCAGAGACCGCTTGACGGCTGGACAAGGGAGGGAGTAGTATTTTTTAGTTCGCTTCGCTCTTGCCCACAGGCACCGCTTCGCTCCTAAAAAATCTCCACTCCTCAAGCCCTTGCAAGCCGCCATTTTCCTGTTGATAGAGTCGTGCCGACACTACACCGATGAAGAAACACATGAATTGGGTTACTGTCGTCCAATCCAGTGTAACAGGAAAAACGCTGCGGCTATTCATAGCGAGAAAAAAGCTCTTGAATACGAAAATCTAATCGCTGTTCGTCCTTAACTTTGATTGTCCGAAAAAGTCGGACTTCGTCACCTTCTAATTGCATATATCCGTACCCTCGAGGTTTTACGATAACCTCGGTCTTTTCCATGTCGGGGAATAGAAGTTGACGATTATTATTTGCAAGTAGAAAACTAGTAGATAATGAAATGATGCAATTAAAATTATACCTTCCAGGAAGGTCTGTCATCAGGAAACGCTGGCTAGATAGGATGATACGTATACCTAAACTCCGTCCCATTGAATTCATCATGAGCATACTAGTTAGAACTTCTTTATGCTTACTCTTATCAGTCTGTTCTAGATAAGCTAGAAAACTCTGCCATTCATCGAAAATAAGATATAAATTATGGTCATTGATTTCTTGTTTTCGTAGTCTATGTTCAAACCGAAGAAACACAGTTTCAAATAGCTCTAAACAATCAAAGCCTCTTGCGACATGGCTACCGGTCATTGAGAACATGTCTTCGTCAGCTTTGAAGTCCATGAAATATGCTTCGGCAGTAGTGTCGTGAACTGATATTAACCCCAATACTCTGCGTAAAAATGTTGATTTTCCTGACCCAGATGGGCCGGCTATAATCCAAGCGAAGTAGCGATTGACATCAATAGAAAGAGGCTGAGGGTGCCCTCTACTGTTGACCTCTAAAACATTATGTAACATGCTAGAAATCCTCCTCTAAAACTGTATCTTGTAAACGGACATCATTGGCTGGAACAATTCGTACCTTGATAGCCAAGAATGGATCTCTTCTAACAGGGACTATAATACAGTCATTGAAATCATTTGAAAGCAACTGAACTTGCTGTCTAACATTCATTTCAAATGTCGATAAGATTTCTTCTGAAATCTTATCTTTGAGATGTACAAAATAGGTGCTGTCATTTCCAACCTCAATTCCTTGCCAATATTTACTAGTTGAGATTGGTAGGTTAGAAATACCCTCCTCAGTCAACCAATTGTAGAAGGGTGTAGCAATGTTAGCACCAATCCCACCAAACTTCGCTAACTTGAATTTATCCCATACCATGGTAATAATTTCACCGTCAGTGTAAACGAAAATCAAGATAGCAATTAAGCTTACGAACGGTAAGAGCCATATGATAAACTTGATGAGAAGCACACTAATCACAATGAGGACAATCGTTAAAGCGATTAGATAAATCCAATGCAAATTAGATAGAATTTCACCGATTTTTTTAAGCATTGCTATCTACCTCAATATCTTTTAGTTCTGTTGATAGGGCAAATCCAGTAGGTTGTTTGAATTTATCAAAATGAAAAATCAAGTTGCAATTAGGTAGATTCACCTTGGCTCCAAGAAGTTGAGAGAGGTCTTCTTCTTTGTATTGGCGTAATTTAATAAGAATTTGAGGACAAGACTCAGGTTGTCCAATACCCTCAAATTTCTTATATAAATCAATATCAACTACATATAATTGCCCCCATGGAATTTGCTTTCCATCTTTATTTTTAAAATAGCCATTCTTAACCTCAAGTACTTTCATGGAAGCAGGGAGAAGTGTCTGTAGTTGTAGATAGTTTAGAAACTTTTGACTACTGTCAAAATTCATGATATTCATAGGATTCCTCCTTATATATAAGCGGTACTCTTGAAATAAAAAAGTTTTCAATGAGTACAATAAGTAAAACAGTGGTAAAACAATTTGTTAGTAGAATTGCTTTTGATTTCAGTATAAAGCAAAAGTTTCTTGAGCTGAATAAGGCTAATAAAAGAAAGAGCCTAATATTTGAAACAGTTCTAAATCTGAAAAAGGCAATCTACAGTTCAAGGAGGGGATTAGCGTATTTAGATTTTGAAGCATAATTAGTAGAAAATCATAACTCGATACAATTTAGGAGAGTGTAGCCTTTAGTGAATTTATCGTTGGATTCTGTTTTATGTTATATTACTAAAATAGGTTTTTTCAAAACATAAATACACAAACAACGTGTATTTTATTTGTGCAACGGAAACAAATGTTGTATAATGAACCCAAAGCATTTTTAGAAGTGTTTGAAGCACTCTAATTTCTTGGTAAAATAATGAAACTGAGGTGATTTATGCTAGAATTTTACAAAGAGTATTTTGATTATTTGGTTAATTCAAAGGACGAAAAAGCAGCTTGGAAACAACTTATTGACGATAACTTGATAGAAAATGCTGTAGATATAATGGAAGACGCTTATCAAAGAGGTAAGGCTGCTGGATTGTATAAAACTAAAGAAGACTTTTTTGATGAGATTTTTGGTGATACAAGTCCAAGTAATGTATATGAGGCTTTGTATAGATGGAGGAGAGAAGGTTTTCCTCCTGAACGTATAAATGATTTAACAGATTTAGATAAAACTAGTGAGATAAAATCTAAACTTTGGTTTTCTTTGGTTACCAACGATTTGTTAGAACAAGAAAAATTTCATGAGGTATCTTGCGCCTTGGAAATTGGTGAGCTTGTGGTAAAGTCTAAATTATACGATGTTATTCGTATGGCAATAAAGACCAACATAAAAAAAGGTAGCGTAGAAGAAGTGGGATACGAGGAGTTTCTAAGGAATTTTAAAGATTCGATATCAAGTGCTATTAGTTTTGGATTGATGGACTATCATTCTCAATTAGATTGGTGTGATCCAACTGAAGAAGAACTTGAAGTAGGGCTTGATGAAGAAGATAGTCCAGAAACTTTAGAAGCGTTTACACCCAAATTTGTTAAGAAAAAAATAGAGAATGGTGAACTAGACATCTAAAAAAGTAAAAAAATAAGCCAAGTCTACAAAGGACTCGGCTTATTTTAATTGGCTGATTATTTTCAAGAAAGAATCTATAATTATTTTTTGTTTTTCTTCTGGTAAGGTTTCTAGCTCATTAAGGAGTTCTGTGGTTCCAGAAAATTGTTGGCTTTTTTCAATATTGAAGAAAGTTTGAATATCAACATCAAGGGCTATCATTATTTTCTCTAAAGTCTCTATTTTTACGTTTAAGTTTTTGTTTTCTAGTCGGTATACATAGTTGAAGCCTAGGTCTGCTGTCTCAGCAAGTTGTTCTTGAGTAAAGCCTCTTTCCAGTCGTAGAAGTCTGATTTGTCTAGCTACAAATTCTTTGAAATTTATATTATTTGTCATGATAGTACCTCTTTGTACTATCTTATAGAGTTTTAATTGACAATAAATCATCCTTAAAAGACTAAAAATAACAAAAAAGTTGAAAAAATATATTGTAAAAGACTGATTGATGTGTTAGAATCTTTTTATAACTTAAAAGACTGAATGAATAAATCGAACACATTGTAAAAGACTGATAAACATTTAAGGAGGATTTTATGTTCAACACTCAAAAAACAACAGGCTCCGGCCGTCTACGTAAATTGCGTACAGGTGCTTTGGTTTCGACCTTGGCTTTGACTACTTTTGGTTTGGGTACTGCTGTTTCAGCGGACGAGGTTTCTACCCCAACCCCTACGGAACAAACCCAAACTCAAGCTCAACCTCAAGCAACTCAAGAAGCTCAACCCGTTACCCAACAGATGGTAGACGATGCTCAGGTAGTTGCTCAAGAGGCAGGGCGTTCTATGGTTGTTGCTCAGGCTGACCTTGACCAAGCCCAAGCTACTGTTAACGCTATTCAAGAGGCTCGTTCTGAGGTTTCTTCTGTAACGGAGCAAGACGTAGCCCAAGCCCAAACTGAGGTTGAACAGAACCAACAAAGCTTCGCTCAAGCTCAAGCTGATTCTGCTCGTGCTTCTGAGGCGGTTCAGAATACAGAAAAGGCTCTTGAGGCTGCTCGTACAAATGAAGCTCAAGCCCAAGCCAATGCTTCTACCGCTAAAACCGCCCAAGACCAAGCTCAGACTCGGGTAGACAACCTCTCAAACGGTTCTTCTCTCGCTGACTTGCAAGAAGAGGTTCAAAACCTTCAAAATCAAGTCCAAGCTGACCAAGAACAAGTAGCCCAAGCTAAGGCTGCTTTAGAGGCTGCCCGTCAAGCTAACCAAGATACGGAGGCTCTTGAAAAAGCCCTAGCCAATGCGGAGGCTCGGGTAGAGTCCACGGCTGCGGCTTATCAGTCCGCTTTAGAGCAAGTAAACGCTTCTCAAGTCGACCTCACTAAAGCCAAAACCGCCTTGGACGCTTCCGCTACCCGTACTGAAAAAGTCCAAGTGGGTACTGAAACCATCACTACAGGCGGTAAGGCAACCCTCAATAAGGGTGTTGCAACCTCTTCTGTGTTCAAAACCAACGGTGTCATCACTACCGACACTTACCTCCAAGCCCTAAAAAACCTCGCCAACGGTACGGGTACTGCTGACGAGGTAGCGGCTGCCATCCAAAAAGGCTACCGTGGTAACAACCTAGCAACCATCGCTGCGCCTGGTCGTCCTGGTCTTGACTCCTGGCGTGATATGGTGGGTATGTCTGTCCAAGTAGATGGTGAAGATAAGGTAGTTTATGCTAGTGACCTTACTGATGAACAACTAAAAGACATGGCTCTCTTCTATACTGCTCTTGTCAATGACCTTCGCTCCAAAGTGGGTACCGCTCCACTAGAGGTAACAGAAGAGTCCTTGGCTCATACCAAAGAGCTTGTTACTAATACCTTCGCTAAACGCTACCCATACTTTGCGGGTATGACTACAGAAGAGCGTATTGCGGAGAACTTCTACAAAAACCCTCGCCTTGCTGAGAGTGCACATACATTGACTGCCCTTGAGCAAACAGTTTCCCCAGAAGATTCCGTTACTACATTACACTTCTATAGTGATTTAGCTTCTATTGACAACCCTCGTTTGTCCTTGTCTGAATACAAACTCCGTCTAATGGCTCTCTTAGGTGAGCAACTCTACAAACCATCTCTTCATACAAATGGTACTGTAGGTAAAAACTACGAATGGGCTATGCGTCTCCTTGGTTTGGACAATAGTAATGTGAAGTCAGTTGGGGTAGGCTTTGATTACTTCTCTACAAGTTCTGGCTGGATTGACCCTGCGGCGGAAGCCCTCGTCAACTTCTCCACCCACTCCGGCACCCCCATCGCCAACCCTTACCAAACCCTCACAGGTGGCACTACCCAAGAGGTACCTATTTACGAGGAACGCCCTGTAGCTGCTGACCCTGCTCTCCAAGCTGCTTACAATAACGCCCTCCAAGCCGCTACCCAAGCTCAAGCCGAAGCTGAGAACGCTAAACTCCAAGCCGACCAAGCCCTTGAAGATTACAAGACCCTCAAGGACGCTGAGAAGGGTATTGTTGACATCCCTGCTTTGGAGGGTAGTCTAGCCCTTGCTCAAGCTAAACTCCAAGCTGACCAAGATGCTCTCGCTAAAGCCCAAGCTGACCTCGCCTCCATCTCTAAGAACGAGACTGACCGTGCTGAGGCTCTTAAACAAGCTCAAGCTGACCTCCTTGCTGCCCAAGCTAAGTATACCCAAGCCCTTCAAAACCTTGAAGAAGCTAAAGACCAACTTCAACGGGTAGAGTCCGCTAACGAGGTAGCTATGACTGCTTTCGCTAAGGCTCAGAGCGACATCGTAGCTTCTGAGAAAGCTCTAGCTTCCTCCCAAGCTAACCACAAAACCCTTGCGGAACAACTTCAAAACAAGGGTACGCTTCTCGCTGACCTTGACAAGCAACTTGCTGAGGCTAACCAAGCTCTCGCTCAAGCGAAACAAAAATTTGAAGTTGCCCAAGCAACTTACTCCGAAGCCAATACTTACTACTTGACCCTCCTTGCTGCTCTCCAAGCTGCCAAAGCCGACCAAGACAAGGCTCAAGATTTGGCTAACCAAGCTAAGGACATCCAAGATAAGGGTGGGGTAGTTGTCCCTGTTGTTGACCAAGCGGGTAATGTACAAGGTGTCGTTGACGGTTCTAACTTCCCTACTGACGCTCGTGTTGGTGACATTGTAGAAGTAGAGGGTACTAAGTACCGCCTTAACGCTGATGGTTCTGTCTCTGTAGTTACAGAAAGTAAGGGTACTAACGGAAGTAACGGAAATGTTGGCACTAACGGAAATGTTGCCAACATGGGTACCAACCAAGGCAACGGTCAGGGTACTCCTGTAGCTGTTGCTTACAAGGCTGCTTCTAACTTCGACCGTAAGGATGGGGCTAAGGTTCTTCCTAATACGGGTAGTCAAGATTCATCTGCTATGGCTTTAGGCATGGTAGGATTGATGGCAACCCTAGCCCTTGTTAAGAGCAGAAGAAGAAAAAACTAGTTTTTATTCTCAATAAGTCGTGAGGATTTCCTTGCGACTTTTTGAGAATCTTTAAACTTTTAGAAGGGTTAAAGAGATGATAGTGAGTCTTTTAGGTATCTAAGTTATCTCTGTTGTGCTAAAGTAATATATGAAAAAGAAAAAATGAAGGTAGGTAAGTATGAAAAAGGGGTTAAGAATTTTATTTGTATCTGTACTAACTTTGGCTGCCGTATCAGTTTCTCATCTGACTTCTGTAGAGTTTGAGAACCCTATTTGGGTAGGTGAACCAGTTTATGCGTCGGATTTAGTATCTGATGAATTGGAAAAAGAATTAAATTCTTTTATTCAACTCTACTTGGTGGAGGTTGATGAGTCTGTACGTCCTAAATACGACAAAATCAAAGGATTTTTTGATTCCCCAAGTAACCAAAACTATCTCAATGCAATTGATGAGGTCATGGATCCAGCCTATACAAATTTTTTTACCACGGGAACACCAGTGAAAAATGTCCGTGTACAAGGGAATCAAATACAGTTTCGGACTTATTTCACAAGGGAAGTACGTACTTCATCAGGAGGGATAAACTATGTATATGGCGAGCGTGATTGGAATGTTATGAAATCAGGCGATACTTTTAAGATTGTATCTTATCAAACCAAAATCCTTGATGCACCTTATACAGATGCGGGTTCGTCTGAGATGAACTTGGAGGAAATCCTAAAAGGTGATTATTCTTCTGTGGCAGGCAAGTGGACGAATGAGTATAATAAGAGTACTAGTGTGGAAATCAGTTCTGATGGAATGATGGATAGGACGGGACATCTAAATGGTTCAAGGGAGTTTTCAGGTAGTCAGCTTGTTGAAACTGGCGATGTTGTAGCTGCTCTTTCAACCAATCGAAGTCATGCTGGAAAATCCGTGAATGTCTTATTTGTACCCAAAGGGGAGGGCTTCCTTCCAGAAGGAGTTGCCGGCTTGAATCCAATATCCGACCGTGACCGTATCATTCTCATGGAAGACTTAGAAGGCACTAAACTTGGATATTTTAACATTCTATACAAACAGTAAGGAGAATTTGATAGAGTAGCTGGAGTATTAAAAATAGTCTCTGTCCCAAAAAATAATATAAAAAGCTCTAGCATTTCTAATCGTCTTGGATTTGCTAGAGCTTTTTTTCAATCGTCTTTATTTTAGTTGATACCCTCCAGTTTATTATAGACAGGAGGGTATTGTACTGTGTATAATGGTAGTAAGTAGAAAAGTAGAGACGGTGGCTTCTGAAACCGAAAGTGAGGTGGTGCCTATGGGTATTTCATCAAAATCTGACGGAAAGGAGGAGCCTTTCTTTTGACAGCATTTGAGATTGTTCAAACAATTCTTGGTTTTGGTACTTTTACCATTGCTTTGATTGGTTTGTGTTATACAATCTTCAAAAATGACGAGAAAAAGAAATAACCCGTCCCGACTTTGACCGAGTAGGACGAGTTATTCGCACTATGAAAGTCACCGTCTTAAACGGTTCTACCAAGGGTAGTTGTTGACGCAACTATCCTTTTTTCACTTCTATTATACCTATTATTGTACTGTAGTGCAAGTTTTAGTTATGGGTACTAACAAAAAATCCTAGTGTAGAAACTAGGATTTTCTTTCTCAATTTTAACTTCTCTTTCAATTGAATTTCGAAAAAGGATACCAAAAAGGATACTATAAAACTGAATTTCATTACAATGTAGTGAAATTCACATTTTCAGAAAGCTTGATTTATAAGGCTTTCTGGCACCTATTGACATGTATTGATACCCTATTTCACCTCAGTAAACACGACGTGTTTACGCAATTTTGGTGAGTATTTTTTCAATTGAAGACGGTCTGGTGTGTTGCGTTTGTTTTTAGAAGTAAGGTACAAGCGTTCACCAGATTCTTTGTGTTCAAGTGTGATATTTACGCGCATGAGTGCTCCCTTCTATTCTTATTCAGCTGCTTGAGCTTTAGCGATCTTACGTCCTTTGTAGTATCCTTTAAGAGATACACGGTGTGAACGTGAGTAGTCACCAGTTGTAGCATCGAATTGAACAGATGGTGCTGTCAATTTGTAGTGTGTACGACGTTTGTTTTTCTTCGCTTTTGATGTGCGACGTGCAGGTACTGCCATTTCTTTGTTTCCTCCAATAGAATATTCTTTGACGATTCGTCAACTTTAAAAGAATAACACAAATGAATTGTAAAGTAAAGTTACTTGACAACTTTTTTCAAAAAAATCAGAATCCCCTAATCCCGAAAGGGAAAATAAACAAGAAACCACAAGGCTGCTCCTATTGAGTGAGCAGCCTGTAGCTGTTTCAGATATACTCTTTAGTTTATCTTTTATTACTGTGTTAGCTGGTCTTGTCGTATTTCATACTCATTACATTTCAAAATCTGAATGTGTTAATCCTCTTCGCCGAACCCTAGTTCTGCCTTCATCGGATTGCCTGTTCAGATTTCGAACTGTTTCGAGTATCAGTACTGCCTGCGACTCGCTGCCTTGTACTGAAAGCAAACTAAAAGATTACAGTAGCCTTACCCTTTGCGACGTTTAGATTTAACAGTTCCAAGGGTTGCCAACAAACCAAGTCCCATGCTTGTCATCATCACGGAGCTTTGGCTAGAGGTGTTTGGCAAGTTTTCTTGTTTGTTGGAGTTGTCCTTCAAGACAAGGGTGGTATTTCCTGCATGAGTTTCAGCTTTATGTTCTTTTTCTTTAGTTTTAACGAGGTTAAGCTGTGGTAATGTCTCAGCCTGAGTTCCGTCTCCGTGTTTAGTTTGCTTAAGTTTGTTTAGGTCAAATACAGGAAGAAGTTCGGTTTGAGTCCCTTCCCCATGTTGAGATTTCTTGAGTTTGTTTAGGTCAAACTCAGGAAGTTTTTCAGTCTGAGTCCCTTCTCCATGTTGACTTTGTTTAAGTTTGTTAAGATCAAATTCCGGTAGTTTTTCAGCCTGAGTTCCATCTCCGTGCTGATTTTGTTTGAGTTTGTTTAAGTCAAACTGCGGTAGTTTCTCAGCTTGAGTCCCGTCACCGTGCTGATTTTGTTTGAGTTTGTTTAAGTCAAATTTTGGCAGAAGTTCGGTTTGAGTTCCTTCACCATGTTGATTTTGTTTGAGTTTGTTTAGGTCAAATTCCGGCAGTTTCTCAGTTTGAGTTCCTTCACCATGTTGATTTTGTTTGAGTTTGTTTAAGTCAAATGCAGGAAGAAGTTCAGCTTGAGTCCCTTCTCCGTGTTGACTTTGTTTGAGTTTGTTTAAGTCAAACTCAGGAAGTTTATCGGCTTGAATTCCTTCCCCGTGCTGACTTTGTTTGAGTTTGTTTAAGTCAAACTCAAGAAGTTTATCGGCTTGAATTCCTTCTCCGTGCTGACTTTGTTTAAGTTTGTTTAGGTCAAACTCAGGAAGTTTTTCAGTCTGAGTCCCTTCTCCATGTTGACTTTGTTTAAGTTTGTTAAGATCAAATTCCGGTAGTTTTTCAGTTTGAGTTCCTTCTCCGTGCTGACTTTGTTTGAGTTTGTTTAAGTCAAACTCAGGAAGTCTATCGGCTTGAATTCCTTCCCCGTGCTGACTTTGCTTAAGTTTGTTAAGATCAAATTCCGGTAGTTTTTCAGTTTGAGTCCCTTCACCATGTTGACTTTTCTTGAGTTTGTTTAAGTCAAACTCAGGTAGTTTTTCAGCTTGAATTCCTTCTCCATGTTTTTTGGAGCGTAGGTCTAGTTGAAGGAGTAGTGGGTCGTGGTCGGAAGCACGTCCGTGTTCTTCCATGAAGATGGAGTTCACGTGGACCATGTCAAACTCGTAGCGGTCGAGGAGGTTGTTTGAGATAACAACGTTATCCAGGGACTGGTTGTTTCCTTGGTAGAAGTAGGAGAAGCGATCGGATAGGTCGTGGCGGCTTACCAGGTTGGACATGATGTCTCCTGAGATGATGTCCAGTGTTTTGGTAAATTCGTAGTCGTTGTAGTCTCCTAACATGGCGACGTTTAGGTCATTGTTTTGCGCCATTCCTTGGGAGATGAATTGATTGATAATGGTAGCCATTTGATGGCGTTGTGTTTCGGATTTGAAGCTGACTGGTTGAACCTTACCGAAAAGTCCATTATCTCCCCGTTTTGAGTTGAGATGGACGGCAACGACGTTTATTTTTTGTCCCTTGAAGTTAAACTCTGCGATAATTGGTTTCCGTGAGTTTTTCCAAGCTGTATTGGTTGGATCGATGCGGGCGATGCTGTGTTTTAATTCGCCGTTTTCCCAAGCTGCGGGCGTAGTTGCATCTCCTTTTGGTTTATCCGATAAAGAGACACGATCGGCATTGTAAAGGAATCCTGTACGGATATTGGAACCAGGAGCACCACCGTCCATATTATTTTCAGGTTCAATGTCAATGTATTGATAGGTAGGGCCGCCTTCAGCTTTGATGGCTTCAATTAGTCGGCGAGCGCTTTGGCTGGCATCGACGGTCCCATCATCGATTGTCCCGTTGTTGTCTTGGACTTCAATAAGGGTGATGATGTCTGGAGATTTCAAGTCATTGACAAAAGATTTGGCAATGCGTTTAACTTTGGCATTGCTGGTTGTTTTGTTATTGGCTGAGAAATTTTCAATGTTATAAGAGGCGATGGTGAGTTTGTTGGGGTCTTTGACAATTGTTGTGACTTCAGGTTGGACACCGCCGTCTGTAACTGCTGGAGAGTTGGCAACGGTAGCTAGTAATTTATAATTGGTATAGCCATAGGAAATCGGACCGTAAATCCGTCCTTGGAAGGAGTCGCCTGTTTTTGTAACTACATTTTTATCGAAAAGGACGGCGATTTTTTCGGGATGAGCGTTATCGGCTTCAAGGGTTAAGCCACCGAACTTATTGGTTGGTCCTGTATAAGTCCCTGGAACGACATAGACTTCTTTATAAGATTGTGGGCCAAGAACCTTAGCGTTGTCAATTCCCACAACCATACCTTCTAAGGACTCCCAGAAATCAAGGCCATTTGTATCTGGATCGAAGGAGGTGAAGGAATCATCTTTGATAATTTTCGTAGGAGCGATGCGGTCAACACCGAGGATGATCGGAGCGGGGACATCGGTTTTGCCTTCTTTTACAACGGAAGTCGCTGCAATCTGGGTTGTGGTCAAGTCTGTTGCTGCCTTGTCGCTGTAGCCAGTTCCGAGATATTCAACGACTTTCCCTGTTACGGTTAGGATGTCGCCAAGGGCAACTTGGTGATTGGTTTGGAAAACGTTGACGCCGTCAGATGTTTTTGGGTTGCCATCGGGTGTCAAGTCTTGAATGTAGAAGTGGTTTTTGTTGGCAATGTAAGTGACCACCACATTTTTCACGGTGACTGTTTGATTTTCAAGAGGAGAGGTGTGGCTTTCTCCCTGGATTTGTCCAACCGTTACGAATGCTTCTTCTGGAGGAGCTGCCGTGCCTTTTTTGATAACTTCAAACTGATTTTCCAAGAATGGTTTTAGTTGATTTTTGCCTCGATAGGTGGATAAGATCGCTGTGATGTTGATGGTGTCGTTTTCAGAGATTAAGTTGGTTAGAATGGCATTGGTAATCCCTGTGCGGCTATCGACCCGAACTGCGACGGATTTGCCATCTGCGTCACGGATGTTAAAGGTGGAGGTCCCGTTTTTATCACTAGAGATAGCGCCCACGGTCATATTCTCTAGGGTTACGAGCGTTGATTGGAGATTGTCTGTCAAGCCGTCGACAGTTGTGACGGACGGTTCTGGAACCGAAAGATCTGCGACTTTTGTGAGGTTAGCAACCTTGGTTAGTTGAAGTTCTCCATTGAAGTCCCCTAAGGTTCCCTCTAATTGAACCGTATCTCCCATAGCGACATCCTGTTTTTTACCAGGATACACATAGAGGCCGTCGCCAGCCGCGTCTTGGATGTAGAAGCCATTGCCGCCCCAAGCATTGACCTTACTGATGACTTTACCAGAGACGGTTAGTTCTTGTCCTTTTTCGCTCTCTCGTGCTTGTGCGAGAGGTGTGGTTGAGCTATTGGAATCTGCTGAAACTGTTTCTACAGGTTGGTTGTCAATTGGGGTTTCAGCGGGTGTCTCTGATAAATCCGAATGATTTGGAGTTACTTGATTTGTGTCAGCGGGAAGGTTTTCAGTTGCGGGAGTTTGATCATTTGCCGCGACAGTCTCTTGTGTCAACGTGGTCGATAACACAAGTGGCGCTAGTAGCAGAGAAGCACGCAACATATACTTATAAACAGCCTTTTTTTCCATGGGGATCTCCTATCTTTTGATGATTTCATTGTATCAGAAATATCAGGATAAACCAAGAACAATCCGAATGTTTTATGCGAATGCTTACACAATAGTTCGTTTTGTTTGGGAGTCAAATCAAGCTAGGGGAGGCTAGTCGGTCTAATCCCAAGTAGGTTGACGAAGTTGGTGATAAGGCTTTCGTAGAGGTGGGAATTGTGCTAAAATTGTACTAATGCAACTAAAGGAAAAGGAACATTATGAAACTACAGAAACCAAAGGGAACGCAGGACATCTTGCCTGGTGAGTCTCGAAAATGGCAGTTTGTGGAAGCCCGAGCTCGGGAAATCTTTGGACGTTACCGGTTTGAAGAAATTCGGACGCCGCTCTTCGAGCACTACGAGGTCATTAGTCGGTCGGTTGGAGATACCACCGATATTGTTAGCAAGGAAATGTATGATTTCTATGACAAGGGAGACCGACACATTACCCTAAGACCAGAAGGGACTGCTCCGGTAGTGCGTTCTTATGTAGAGAATAAGCTGTTTGCGCCAGAGGTGCAGAAGCCAGTTAAGCTGTTTTACATGGGTTCCATGTTCCGATATGAGCGGCCGCAAGCGGGACGCTTGCGGGAGTTCCACCAAATCGGGGTGGAAGCATTTGGATCTAGCAATCCTGCAACGGATGTGGAAGTCATCGCCATGGCGGCTGATTTTTTCCGAGAACTTCGTCTGCAGGGAATTCGTCTGCATTTGAACAGCTTGGGAACTCCGGAATCACGCGCAGCTTACCGTCAAGCTTTGATTGACTACCTCTTGCCTCATAAGGAGACCCTATCCGCAGATAGTCAGCGCCGCTTGGAAGAGAATCCGTTGCGGGTCTTGGACTCCAAGGAAAAAGCGGACCAGGCAGTTGTGGAAGGGGCACCGTCCATTCTGGATTATTTGGATGCGGAGAGCCAGGAACACTTGGATCAAGTGCGGGAGCTCTTGGATGCCTTGGGTATTGACTATGTTATGGATCCGAGAATGGTTCGTGGTTTGGACTACTACAACCACACAATTTTTGAATTTATCACAGACGTTAAGGGATCCGATTTGACCGTCTGTGCCGGTGGTCGGTACGACGGCTTGGTCTCCTACTTTGGTGGTCCTGAGACCCCAGGATTCGGGTTTGGTCTTGGGGTGGAGCGGTTGCTTTTGCTGCTTGACGAGCAAGGGGTAGAACTTCCAGGCTTACCAGCCTTGGATGTCTATGTTGCTACCCTAGGCGCAGAGGTGAATCGGGCTGCAACCCTTTTGGTTCAGTCTTTGCGTCGACAAGGTTTGACAGCGGAACGAGAGTATCTCAACCGCAAGCTCAAGGCTCAGTTTAAGGCGGCGGATCAATTCCAGGCGCGGGCCTTGATTACCTTTGGAGAATCTGAGTTAGAATCTGGACAGGTGACGGTCAAGGACAACCAGACACGGGAACAAATTCAAGTTAGCTTGGCAGATCTCGAGGCAGATGCACGGGGCGTTCTGGCGCCGATTTTGGAGTAGTCGGCCATGAAGAAGAAATTGCTTGGGGCCTGTATACAGGCAGTGGTGATTGGTTTCGTGATTGGTTGTATCTGCTTCTTGGTGCGGGGAGATTTCCTTTACCGTTATTTGGCACCAATTTTCGGTTTTTTGGCTGGACTGGCCTACTTTGTAACGGGTACAGCCATTGAAATTTTACATGAAATAAGACAAACAGAGAAAGAGGAATAGTTGATGGAACGTTCGATGTATGCGGGGCGTGTGCGCTCGGAGCAAATTGGTCAGACACTGACCCTAAAAGGTTGGGTTGGTCGTCGTCGGGACTTGGGAGGCTTGATTTTTATCGATTTGCGTGACCGCGAAGGCTTGATGCAGTTGGTGATCAATCCAGAATTGGTGGATGCGTCTGTTATGCAGGCGGCAGAAAGTTTGCGATCTGAGTATGTCATTGAGGTGACCGGGAAGATTTTGGCGCGTGAGCAGGCCAATGATCAATTACCTACGGGGCAAGTGGAGATGCAGGTTGAGCAGTTGACCGTCTTGAATACGGCTAAAACGACTCCGTTCGAAATCAAAGATGGGATTGAGGTCAACGATGATACGCGTTTGCGTTACCGTTACCTTGACCTACGTCGTCCGGAAATGTTGGCGAATTTCAAACTCCGTGCGCAGGTTACCCACAGTATTCGCAACTATTTGGATGAGCATGAGTTTATCGATGTGGAGACTCCTTTCTTGGCCAAATCGACTCCAGAAGGAGCACGAGACTACTTGGTCCCAAGCCGGGTGCATGAAGGACATTTCTATGCTCTTCCACAGAGTCCACAAATCACCAAGCAGCTCTTGATGAATGCTGGATTTGACCGTTACTATCAAATCGTGAAATGTTTCCGTGATGAGGACTTGCGTGGAGACCGTCAGCCAGAGTTTACGCAAGTCGACTTAGAGACGTCCTTCCTATCGGATCAAGAAATCCAAGACTTGGTGGAAGGAATGATTGCTAAGGTTATGAAGGATACCAAGGGCATTGAGGTGACCCTACCTTTCCCTCGCATGAAATACGAAGAAGCCATGCGTCTTTACGGTGTCGATAAACCAGATACCCGTTTTGAGATGCTGCTGGAAGACTTGACAGACCTCGTTTCAGATGTTGAATTCAAGGTTTTCTCTGAAGCACCAGCTGTTAAAGCCATCGTGGTGCGTGGGGCAGCGGACCAATACTCTCGGAAAGATATCGATAAGTTGACCGAGGTCGCCAAGCAATACGGTGCCAAGGGTCTGGCATGGGTTAAGTACGTTGACGGTGCTCTTACAGGTCCCGTTGCGAAATTCTTGACTAGCCATGAAGAGAAGTTGGTCGCTCACCTCAATTTGGGAGCCCAAGACCTTGTTCTCTTTGTTGCGGATGAAATGGAAGTGGCTAATGCTACTCTTGGGGCGCTTCGCGTGCGCTTAGGAAAAGAGCTAGGACTTATCGACGAGAGTCGATTCGATTTCCTCTGGGTTGTGGACTGGCCAATGTTTGAATGGTCTGAAGAGGAAGGTCGTTACATGAGTGCCCACCATCCGTTTACCCTGCCACAAATGGATACGGCTTCCGAATTGGAAGGTGACCTCAGCAAGGTTAAGGCGATCGCCTATGATATTGTCTTGAATGGTTATGAGTTGGGAGGCGGAAGCCTTCGGATTAACCAACGAGACTTACAAGAACGCATGTTTAAAGCTCTTGGATTCAGTCAAGAAGAAGCAGAAGAGCAGTTTGGCTTCCTATTGGAAGCTATGGACTACGGCTTCCCACCACATGGTGGATTGGCTATCGGTTTGGACCGCTTCGTTATGCTGCTAGCTGGCCAAGACAATATTCGGGAAGTCATTGCCTTTCCGAAAAACAACAAGGCCACAGACCCTATGACTCAGGCACCGAGTCCAGTGGCTTTGAGCCAATTGGAAGAACTGAGTCTACGGGTCCAAGAGGATGAAAGACAATAAATATTATCGTGCTTTTCGGGTCTGGTTGGATGAACTAGGCAGGCGTTTCCACTTTATCAAGCTTTTGCAGAGTATTTCTCGAGAAAAATATGACGAGAAATTGTCCGCCGCGGTCTTGTATGGAATCTTGTCCGCGATTGCGGTCAATCTCTTTTACCAACCCGGTCATGTCTATTCTGCTGGGGCAACCGGTTTGGCTCAGATTATTCAGGCTCAATTACTCAATCATTTTGGCATCAATCTGCAACTGGCCTTGATTTACTACGCCATCAATATTCCCCTGATGGTCCTGGCTTGGTATCAGATTGGCCACAAGTTTGCCATTTTCACCTTCATAACGGTTAGTTTCTCGACCCTCTTCCTAGAGTGGATTCCAGAGTTGACTCTGACCACAGATCCCATCATCAACGCCCTTTTTGGGGGTGTTCTGATGGGCTTGGGGATTGGTTTGGCCCTTCGGGCCAATATCTCCAGTGGCGGTATGGATGTCTTAATCCTGACAATCCGCAAGCGGACCGGTCGGCAGGTCGGTAACCTGTCGCTGGCCCTTAACGGGGTTATCATTCTCATGGCCGGGCTCTCCTTTGGCTGGCCCTACGCCTTTTATTCTTTGGTGACCCTCTTCGTGTCCACGCGCGTGACCGATTTGGTTTTCACCAAACAAAGAAAAATGCAGGCCATGATTGTCACCAGCCATCCGGAGCTGGTTATCAAGGAAATTCACGCTAGGTTGGAGCGTGGGGTGACGATTTTGAACGATGCCGAGGGGGCATACGAGCATGAGCGCAAGGCGGTGTTGATCACCATTATTACCCGAGCGGAATTTCATAAATTTAAGTGGATTATGCGCGAAACGGATCCCAAGGCCTTTGTGACCATTGCAGATAATGTACACGTTCTGGGACGTTTTGTTGAATATTAAAAGTAGACCGGCGAAAAAATCTTTCGCTAGGTCTTTTTTTAATTTTTTTCGAATAAAAATATGGGAGCGGGAAAAAACTCTCAGATTTTATAAAGTCTGCCGAGAAAAGGTTGGGTGCAGTCATCCTACCTTCCCTCGGTAAGAAAAAGGAGATTTATGAAAACAGCAATCTTAGTCGATGGTGGATACTACCGCAAACGGACCAATCTGGCCTTTGGTTCGGAGGATCCGGCCCAGTCAGCCCAACGCCTGTATAAATATTGTACGCGGCATCTTAAAGAATCCTGTTACCAGGCAGAAGTGCGGCACGATCTCTATCGCATTTTCTACTATGACTGCCCACCAATCCAAGCCAGTCTGCTCAATCCTTTCGGAGATCGGGTTATTGACTACAGCAGAAGTGACACACTACGCTGGACCGAAGAATTTTTTATGGAGTTGAGCCACAAGCGGCGTGTGGCTTTGCGCATGGGGGAGCTATCTGAGAACAAGCCTCTTTACACCTTGCGGGAGGAGGCCCTTCAGTCTCTGCTCTCTGGACAACGAACAGCGAAGGATCTTCAAGAGTCGGATTTCCGCCTGAACCTTCAACAGAAAGGAACTGACATCCGAATCGGCTTAGACATCTCTTCCCTAGCTTATAAACAACAAGTGGACCGCATTATTCTCATCGCCGGCGACAGCGACTTCGTCCCTGCCGCCAAACTGGCCCGGCGTGAAGGGATTGACTTTATTCTTGATCCCTTGGGCGGACCGATTAAGGACAATCTCAGCCTCCACATTGATGGCTTGCGAACGATTGACACAGCTTACTTGGGCCATTGAGAAAAGCAGCTTCCGAACGGACGGAAGCTGCTTTTCATGTTTTAGTTTACAATTCGGACTTCTAGTCCAAGTTTGTCCAAGACTTGTTTTTTCAAGTCTTGTGTTAAAGGTGTGATGGTAGCTTGGTGACAAATGCTTTGCCCTCGGCATTCCTCGGTTACCGCAGTAATAATTCCCATGATTTGCCCATCTAGGAAAACAGGAGATCCTGAGTTTTCCTGTACCAATCCAAGATCTGCAGTCAGGGTGCCGTCTGCTTCCACACGAATGATTTTGCCAGTTGCTTGGGTGTAAGGTTGGCGCGTGAGGCTGGAGAAGCCCATGGTGGACACAGTTTTCCCCAACAGTTTTTGAGGCTGGGGGTAGATAGCCAGCTTGAGTTCTTGTTTATCCGTTGGAAGTCCTAGGCTGGAATCAACTTGGATGAGAGCTAAGTCATTTTTTAAATCCTCATAACCGCTATAAGACGGGGCCAGGTGGTAAGGGGTGGCAGAGGTTCCCGTGTGGAAGACCTCTTTCCCTTGAGCATTGTAAGTTTCAACGGTCTGCCCAGATCGTAGCTGCCCCTGTTCATCTGTGAGATTGTGGGCTGCGGTGAGGAAGGCACCTTTACCGAGGTTGGTGCCCGTACCTCGGACAGTTTGTCCTGACTCTGTCCGCGCGATGAGTGCCTGCGTCAAATGAAAGGGATGAGTACTGGCTTCCTGTGGACTAACTTCCTTCCGAGCCTCTGCCAAAATTGGCGCGTGTAGCAGTAAGCTTAAGAGGGCGATGAGCAGGGTGATTAGGCTTTTCTTCATGATTAGCTCCTTTGTGGTCTTTTTCTTTTTTATTCGTTTTTAAAACTAAGAAAGCACTTGCCAAGGAAGAAATCCATTTGTCTAGACGCAAGGCACGCCAAATTATGAAAAAACACAATTTGATATCAGCTTATCAAATAGCTCATTACAAACCCTATTCAAAAGGGAAAAATGAAAACTCGATCCCAAACAAAGTTAATCGAGAATTCAGTAATAGAAATCCTCTGGAAGTAATCGTTTCCGATCTAACCTATGTTCGTATCCAGAAACGATGGGCCTATGCCTGTATTATTATTGATCTCTTTAATCGTGAGATTATCGGTCAATCATTTGGATGGCAAAAATCAGCTGAATTAGTCAAAGAGGCAATTCAAAGTATTCCTTATTCATTGACAGAAGTTCAACTTTTTCATTCAGATAGGGGAAAGGAATTCGACAATAAGCTGATAGATGAAGTATTTAGTGCCTTCACTATTGAGAAATCACTCAGTGAGGCTGGTTGTCCCTATGATATACTATTTTAGATTATAAACTGCATGCGATATACTATTTTTATGGCATACGGAATTGATTTTAGAAAACGTGTCCTTGAATATGTTAAAGAGGGACATACACGTAAAGAAACAGCAGCTTTATTTAATATTAGCACCAACACTTTATACAGTTGGGAAATGCAGGAGAGAGAACTCGGTCACTTAGAACGTAAAAAGCGTGTTGCTAAATCCAGAAAAATACCTTTAGATAAATTACAAGAATTTGTAGAAGCACATCCAGACGCTTTTTTTAGGGAAATTGCAGAACATTTTTCTTGCAGTATTCCTTCTGTTTGGGCTGCCTTAAAGCAAATAAACATCACTTTAAAAAAAGACAACTAGTTACAAAGAACAAAATGCACAGAAGGTGCAACAATATCTTGAATCACTAGCAGCTTTGAAAGACTTTCCAATTGTCTATATTGACGAAACAGGTATTGATACTTATCTATATCGTAAAAATGCCCGTGCACCCAGAGGTGAAAAGATTTACTCTAAAATTAGTGGTCGTCGTTTTGAACGCACTTCTATTGTATCAGGACAAGTTGGTCAGACTTTTATAGCTCCAATGATTTACAAAGAGAGTATGACTAGCGATTTCTTTGTAGAGTGGTTTAAACAAGAGCTTCTACCATCTTTAAAGACTCCTCATGTTATTGTTATGGACAATGCAAGTTTTCACCCTAAGAACATACTAGATGAACTTTCTATAGTCTTTTAGTTTGCTTTTAGTACAAGGCAGCGAGTCGCAGGCAGTACTAAAGTACGGCAAGACGAGCTAACACAGTAATAAAAGATAAACTAAAAGAGTATATCTATGCTGGTCGCTTCTTTTTACCTCTACCACCGTATTCTCCAGAATTAAATCCCATTGAGCAAAGTTGGGCTATTTAAAAAAAATCAGTTACAGAATTACTTCGCAAAATGGACTCTATAACTGATGCAACAATATACTATTTAAAAACTAAATAACTATAATGCCATAGCAGAAAGTACATTTAAATCTTTCAAAGTAGAATTTGTTCAGCAAGAATCGTTTGAAACATTGGATGAATTAAGGGCACCTCTAAAAACTAAACTCTTAAAAATTCGAACATTGATTTATCAAAATTTCTACGACATGATTTGATGCAAAACCGGAGTTTTTCGAGGTGCCCTTAAGATTAAAATCGTTAGATTACATTCACTGGTGGAATCACCAAAGGATTCATGGAAGCCTCAATTACCAGACACCTATGGACGTCAGACTAAGGTCTGACGAAAAAGAATTTATAAATTTGTCCAAATAGGTATTGCCTTTCCATTTTATGTATATAGTCTTTTAGAGAACGGTTTGACTGTGAAGGATAGGGATTATGCTAGACTTGTAATTCAGCATGCTGAAGATTTCTACTCAACTGTGGAAAAAGACTGTAGGGATAATAGCGATATTGAAATAGTTTATAATGAAGGCGTTCCGTTTATATTTCTTCGTTTGGTTGGGAAAAAGAAGGAAGGTTATGAGGAATTCCTAGAAAATCTGAAGTATTTGTTTGGAGAGTTGGAAGTACCAATTTATACTTGATTAGTTTCAAAATCTGAAATATAATAGTATTATGATTTTTACACCAGAACACATCAAAGAATTAGAAACAGCCCTAAAAGATAAATCACTAGCTTCTTTTCATAAACGTATTCAAGCCGTATATTTTAGAAGTCAGGATAAAACCTACTCAGAAATTAAACAACTACTTAATCTATCTCATGATACGGTTTGGCGTTTGGTAACTAAATATGAATCAGATGGCTTGTCCGCTCTAACAAAAGATGGCCGTGGAGGTCGACGTAACGCCTATCTATCCTTTGAAGAGGAGGCTGAATTTCTAGAGAACGAATTGGAATCAGCTCAGGCTGGAGAGATTGTTACTGCTACTCATTTACACCAAGCCTATCAAAAGAAAATTAACAAAAGCACATCAAAAGTAGCTTTCTACGATCTTTTAAAACGTCACGGATGGCGAAAAATAACTCCCCGTCCAGAACATCCAAAAAAGGCAGACGCCCAAACTATTAAGGCGTCTAAACATACTAAGATTAGTAGTGAGGAGATCTTCGACGGAAGATTTTCTCACTACTTTTTCTGTATGTTAAAGTAGAGGTGTCTTGTTAAGTCGTATTTTATTTTGGCGCTTACGTCGTATTCTAAACTGGCAAGACACCTGTTTTAGTTAGAATTTTTTCAAAGTATGTTGGACGTTGAACGTCGTGTATTGAGAATGAAATCACTAAGACAAGGATCATTCAAGACAAAGTGAGGTAACATCATGAGAGTTGTTTTTGGCATTGATGTCAGTAAGGCGAGTTCGGAAGTCGCGGTTTTCGTAGATACAAATAGAACGATGAGCTATAGAATCACTAATGATGCAATTGGTTTCTCAAGATTATTAGAGGATTTGAAAACTGTCTCTTCACCTGAGATTATCTTCGAAGCTACAGGAGTTTATTCACGTTGTCTTCAAGCTTTTCTTGAAGAGAATCATTATTCCTACGTTCGTTTGAATCCACTCGAATCAAAGAAACAGATGGACGGTTTACGTGTTCGAAAAACAGATAAAATTGATGCAGAAAAATTGGCTCT
>NZ_JAEMED010000003.1 GCF_016458205.1 Streptococcus sp. 121
TGTAATTTTATTTTCACGCTCAAGGCGTATTCGAGTTATCTCATGACTCTTATTCATCCAGTTTTAGTTACAGGCTCGGCAAAGCCCTAATAAACTTACGGATTTGTATTGCTCATCTTTATTATATACCTGAACTAATTTTCCGTCATGAGTTAGCAGGCGAAGCCTGCTTGGAGTTTTAGTTTGCTTTTAGTACAAGGCAGCGAGTCGCAGGCAGTACTAAAGTACGGCAAGACGAGCTAACACAGTAATAAAAGATAAACTAAAAGAGTATATTCAAAAAATAATCCCCCAATATAACCCGACTTCCATCAGTAAATGTGGTAAGATTTTAGCAGGAGGAGAATGTATGTCAGAGAAAATCATTGATGTAGTTGCTGCCGCCATTGTCAAAGACGGCAAAATATTCTGTGCTCAGCGCCCCGAGGGAAAAAGTCTCGCCGGATACTGGGAATTTCCTGGTGGGAAGATTGAATTAGGAGAAAATCCTGAGCAAGCTCTTATCCGTGAAATCAAAGAAGAATTTGCCTCCGAAATCCAAGTGGTGAGCTTCATTAACGAAGCAAGCTATGATTATGAATTCGGAACAGTTCGCATGAAAACATATCTATCCAGATTGCTATCAGGTAATTTAGATCTATTAGAGCATCAACAATCAGTATGGCTAACGCCTGAGCAACTCTCAACCCTTGATTGGGCTCCTGTTGATATTCCAGCTGCAGAGCTACTTGCAATAAAAGAAGTGGATCACCTTTAGGATCCACTTCTTTTATTTTTCTGTAATATACCGATACAAAGAGGGTTCAACCGAATTTACTAATTCGAAGATCATAGAAACAAGTTTTCCATTTTCCCTTTGAACTTCCTTAGCTGAACCTGGTATGACCCGAACCGGACCCAAATAATAAAATTCTCCTTTTTCCGAATCGTCCTTTTTAACAAACATTTCCAAACGTAAGTCATTTTCATCAGAGTTTAGAATCTTACTTACATCACGTGACTTAAAGCTCCGATTGTTTTTTGAATACCACCTCATTGTACTCTCACTTAGAAATTCATCTTCATATTTTATAGTATCACTTATATCGTCATCTTTATGATAGGTAACAAAGATTGGACACGAATTCGAATAATCATCGATCACATAACCACCAATATTTTGTGGTGTATTGTCTTTTTCAAAATTCAAGAACTTGAGAGCATCCCTGCGTGTATAACGTTGACCAATCGTTAACAGGTCAGGATAGCTAGTGCTCTTCTCAAGCCCAACTTGCAAAACATCTATAAATTCTCGTTTAAAACTCCAATCATTTAAAAATTCGCGAACCTCCGGTGATAAGGAATAATCTGACTCACTCGCCTGAAGAAGTGGGGCAGCACCAAACCTCTTCCGCTCTGACTGTTTAAGAAAGACAAGACTTAAAATTCGTTCCATAGATCCAATGACTGCTGGATCAGTCGAAACACCTTTTAAGGATAATAGTTGTACAAATTCATCTCTAGATATAAAACCTCGTTCAACCAACACTTCAAGTAAGTACAGCTCGTGGGGCCGTTTTCCATCGAGAATCTCAAATGTCAGAAACTCTAAAATACGAGCCTTATCATCTGAAAAATGAAGTGCTTCTGTTGAAAACTTGGAAATAACTTGGTAATAAGCACGAAAACTATTGTTTTCAAAAAAGATCAGCGGATCCACCTGATTATTTTTAAGAAAATCAATCATCCTCGGAATTCTTCCCAATCGATTTTCTAAATCTTTAAAAGACTTCCTTAACATAGCCATTGAAGAAAGATTGGTATTTGTAATTGCTTCAAAAATCTGTTTCTGCGCTATCGCTTCAAAGTTCACGGTTGTCAGCCCTTTAATTGCAGCAGCATCTCTAACTTCGCGGCAATAGTTCTCCTTATTCATTGATTGATCTCCAAATAGGGCAATTGGAATCAAATAATTATTCTTATAGTTACCAATGAAATCAATTATGGTGACAAATTCCTTCTCGGAATGCTTTCGGAGTCCTCGTCCCAACTGTTGAACAAACACAATACTCGATTGAGTATTTCGCAACATAACAACTTGGTTGACACTTGGAATATCAATTCCCTCATTGAAAATATCAACTGTAAATAGATAGAAAAGTCTACCCTCCTCTAGATCTTTAACAGCTTGGTAGCGAGTCGCCTGTGAATCATCACCATCCAAGGACTGTGATGGCCACCCATGTTCTGTAAAAAGTCTAGCTAGCTCTTTCGCCTCGTCTTTACGTGAACAAAATACTAGCCCTTTTACTTGCTCACCCGAGTAACCGTAATAGTTAATTTTCTCAATCAAATGCCTGAGCCTAGCTGACGAAATCAAACGATTGAAATCGGCTGTATCATCTAACAACTCACCATCCACCTGAATATCCGTAACCCCATAATAAATAAAGGGGCATAGTAGATCATTATCTAGCGCTTCTTGAAGTCGAATTTCATAGGCCACTTGATAATCATATAACTCATAAATATTTTGACCATCCGTCCGTTCCAGGGTAGCTGTCATTCCAAGAAAAAAATCAGGATCAAAATGCTCCAAAATTTTCTTATAGGAGCTCGCACCAGCTTTATGAACCTCATCAATCAATATATAATCAAAATAATCCGCCGCAAAACGATTCAAATGCTCATTCCGTGACAATGTTTGAACCGTCGCAAACAAATAAGGAATCTTACTAACATCCAATTCTGGTTTATAAATTACCGCTTGCCCATCTTCAAATCCAATGACTTCCTGAAAACTCTCAATTGCTTTTTCTAAAATTTGCTCTCGGTGTACTAGAAATAAAAAACGATCCGGCTTATAGTTCCTAACATCGAAAGCTGCAAGGTAGGTTTTCCCGGTCCCCGTAGCACTAATCACCAAAGATTTTTTCTCACCCAATAATCGCTTCTGTTCCAAAGCCGTCAACGCAGAAACTTGCATCTTATTGGGTTCCAATCTTGTGACATAGCTTGATTTCGCGGATTCCTCTACCTCAATAAAGATTCTTGTTTTGCGCTTCTGACTATATCGCTCTATTACCTCATTAGTCAGCAAGGTTGATTGATCCCAGATTCTAAAAAATTCAGTTTTACTAGCTAAAATTAAGTCTCCGTATTCCGTAGAGGTTAGTTTAATGTTCCATTCATAATTTTTCTTCAAAGCATTTCCGGTTAAATTGGAGCTTCCAGTTATTAGAACTTGCCTCATTCCTTGATCAATTAAATAGACTTTTGAATGCAGCTGTAGAGTTTCTGGTGCCAGACGAACTTCTACATTTTTTAACTTCAACAATTCCTTCATTGCTAAAGGATCATTAAAGTCTAGATATGGAGAGATTAAAATTTTACCTCGAACACCTCTATCATTCAAATCCGATAACTGACTCTTAATCAAAGCAATCCCAGATTGAGTAACAAAAGCCACTGAAAAATAAAAACTGGTCGCCTTTGTCAGTTCCTCCTGCAAATCAAGCAAAACATAGCGTTTTGTTTCATCCTGATTGATCAAAAGTTTAGGTGCATGGGACTGATTTTGCGCAAATTGATTATGAATAAAACTAAATTTCAGGGATTCTAACAAATCTTTCTCAAACTGAGTGGTACTAGTCATACATTCTACCTTTCATCAATACCTTACATTATTATCCTATGCCTCTATTCTTACGTCAATAGTAAACAGAAAAAGAACCTCAAAATGAGATCCTTCCCTAAAATTATTCATCAAATCTTTCGAATACGGAAAACCGGACGTACGGTTTCGATTATATCCGCCTACCACACATACTCATCTAGCAACCCATAATCATCTACTAAACTGTCCAAAAATTCTTGGAACTCACTGAAATCATAGGACATTCTTTTTTCTTTTAGTTTCCCTTCATCCACCATCTTTCCAACTTCCAGCAAAAATCTCATACAATTGTCTATGTGATTTTTATAGGTTGAAATAATTCCGATCAGTTCCTTAATCTCCATTCGGGATTTTCGATTCCTTTGGCTTTCCTCATAAACTTCATAAATTCCAGATAGGATAGCAATAAATTCTTCATCCATTCGGAAGAAATTATCAAAAAATTTTTCATCTAACCATTGATCCAAGTCCCAAGATAAATCTGCCACCAACTCGTATCCATATAAAATTTCAGAAAATTCATCTGCCAAATGAACATTCAAGCGCAGAAAACGGTTTGCCAAATCCTGCCTATCACCATCCAAATCTAAGCGTGTAAAGGAAACGTCCAATAAATGTCTGTGTACATCATCCATCAAGCGTAATCGAGCACTTTCTTTGAAGTCCTCAGATGGATCCTCTTTGATCGCCTTTTCTAATTGTTCAAGAATATCGATAAGGTCCCAAAGCTGCTCCTTTTTTTCTTCACGTATCTCTTCAGTATCATCGACCTCATAACGAGGAAGATTTTTTAATGTTGTGGCTTCTAATTCTTTCAATTTAATTCTATAAAAGACATTAGCTTTCATGTTCATTAGCTCCTTCCAAAAAAAGGGAAAGGACTTTTCTCCTTTTCCCTTTTTACTTGCATTCTATCTTCAAAGTGCTATTATAGTGTTATAAGAGGTGGTCTAACGACCACCCTGTAGAACCGTTTAAGACGGTGACTCATGTTGACTAAAAAGCATTAGCCATCATCTCGTCAAAGTAAGACGGCTAATGCTTTTTGTGTTTTCTGCTGAATAAGTCGAGATAGAGACGTATCAGATTGATCACAAATGTACCAATCTTCAGTGTCCACTCGATTATCTCTACGAGAGACAAAAAACTTCTCCTTTCTTTTAGGATAGAAATGGTCGCCTGCGTTATTTCGCATAGGCCTCACCTTCCTTCGTAAAATCGAGGAGTCACCGTCTTAACTTTTCTACCCTTCCATCTTAACAAATTCATTTAGAAAAAGGAAAGATTTACCTGTTTCAAAAACAAATATTTTTATATATGTTTTTTTGCTCTAAAACATATTGAACTCTGCATCACCCTTCCAAGAATCCGAGCTCCCTCAAGAAAAAAAGGGAGGTTGGTTTGAGGAGAAAACGTTGCAGCTTACAACATGAAATTAAGGCTTGTAGTAAATGATTTACACCCAATAAAAATTGTTCTGTCCCACTCTCCCTTTTTACTTGCACTCTATCTTCAAAGTGCTATGATAGTGTTATAGTCTTTTAGTTTACTTTTAGTACAAGGCAGCGAGTCGTAGACAGTACTAAAGTACGGCAAGACGAGCTAACACAGTAATAAAAGATAAACTAAAAGACTATATAAGGGGTGGTCATTCGACCACCTAGTAGCGCCGTTAAAGACGGTGACTCAGTTAGTTAATAAAAAAACGTTAACCAATCAACCTGTCAAAGTTTTTCGGTTAACGTTTTTTGTTGTGTTTACCTCGTTTATGGATAGGGACGGCTCCTTTCTTTTAGGGTAAGAAATGTTAGCCTGCGTAATCCGTATCCGCATTGGCACCACACCCTTTCTTAACAGGAAGCATTAGCCATCACTGGTCAAAGTAAGACGGCTAATGCTTTTTGTTTTTCTGATTTTCAAAAAACCTCTCCAAGGACGGAGAGGTTTTCTTGTCAGATTAATTCGGCTTCATCTTCTTCAATATCCACTACGACGTAACGATTTGGTTCGTCGCCTTCTGAGTAGGAGGTAACCCCATCGATTTTAGAGATGATGCGATGAATGATTTTACGTTCACTGTTGGACATAGGATCGGTTTCCATAGCTCTGCCTTCTTCTAGGACCCGGAGGGCTAGTTTCTGAGCATAGCTTTGGAGAACTTCTGCTCTGTGTTCCACATAGTCATTGACGTTGATGGAGATAAAGAGTGTACGTCCGTAAAGGTTATAGAGGTAGTTTTGGGCTAGGAGCTGCAAGGACTTCAGAACCTTACCATGGTACCCAATCACGCGCCCTGGTTCGTTGGTATCAATTTGGAAATAAATGGTCCGACGACTGATGGAGGCAGAAACTGTTGCTTCAACATCCATTTCTCGGAGAACAGATTCTAGATAAGTTTGTGCTTGATCCATCTGTTCTTCTTCTAAGCTATCGCGCTCTCGGCGGACAAAAGTGACCGGTTCAGGCTCTGGTTCGGGGTCAACTGTGACGAAAGTCACTTCACCAACTTCTTCCTCAGCTAGAGACTCTTCGATTGTTTCTGGTTGTCCTACAATTTCCGGCTCCGCTTCCAATTCTGGCTCGGTGTCGACAACTTCAGCCGGTTCAGACGCCACTTCTACACTTTCAACCTGGATAAGAGGCTCAGAGATCTCAGTTGCTTGAGATTCCAACTGGTCATCTACTGCGGCTTTCTCTTCTTCCCCCAAAGTCTCTTTCGGGAGGTCGCGTGGGAAGAGGATGCTCAATTTACCGGTTTCTTCAAGTTTGGAGATAGCTTCTGCCATGTCTTCTGAGGATTGGAAGTTGGCTTCTGGGCCAACCTCTTCCTCAATCTCTTCCGCTTCGGCTAGGAGCGAACTTGGAAGAGGAGTTGTATCCTCGAAATCATAGTCTTCTTTGAAATCCAAGGCTTCCATTTCGACCTGAGCTGGTTTTTTACCGATTCCTAAAAAGCCTGATTTTTCGCGAGCAAGTACTTTGATGCGAACTTTCATACGAGGGAGGCCGAGGTCGTCTAGACCTTGTTGAATGGCTTCCTCAACGGTAGCTCCTGTATAACGTGCCATAAGTAGACTCCTTTATCGCTTTACTTTTTCTTTCTCTTTTTCTTCGCCTTACGTTCGGCCTTGCGTTGCGCAGCGACCTTTTGCTTGGCAACTTCTTCCTCACGTTGCCGTGCCGCTACTATTTTAAATGGATTGTTTAAGAATAGCGTCTGCCCAACCTGATAAGCATTGGAGACGGTCCAATAGAGAGCCACCCCACTTGCTACCGAGAGCGAGAGGAAGAAAATCATCACTGGCATGATGTAAGTCATACTGGTTGTCAATCCATTTTTTTCTTTTAAAGCATAAGTAGATAGCCAAGAGGACCCGAAGGTGAGTGCTGCGGCCAAAAATGGGAGAATCAAGTAAGGGTCGGGTTGGCTAAGATCCAACCACAAGAAGTGGGCTCCTTGCAGGATATCCACTCGTGTGAGGGATTGATAGAAGGCCAGCAAAATCGGCAACTGCACAAAGAGGGGGATGAAGGCTGCAAAAGGACGAACACCATGCTCCGCATAAAGAGCCTGCGTCTTACGGGCTAGTTCTTCCTGACCTTCACGGCCACGTCCGCGATACTCCTCTTGCAGTGCCCGAAGGGCAGGCTGTATCTCTTGCATCTTCTGAGAAGACTTGGTTTGGTATTGGAAAACCGGCAAGAGTACCGTCCGCAAAATCAAGGTCATGAGAATAATCCCTAGACCAACATTGCCTCCAAAAGAAAGCCCATTAATAGCCTCCGCAAATAAATAAACAATCTGTTCCCAAAGACCGGTCGATTGACTGGTAACTTGAGAAGTCCCACAGGCTGTCAAGAGCAACATGGTTACTCCCATCATCAGCACACTAAGAATTTTCTTTTTCTTCACAATCTTCTTCCTTTTGATAGATCTCAGCTAGCTTGAGTACATGAAGCAAATTCTGCTCCATCTCAGCGTAGGATAAATCTTCAACCCCCTTACGGGCAATCAACAGAATATCCACATTTGCTAATTGATCTTGGTGTTTCTGAAGGAGATGGCGCAAATGCCGCTTGATACGATTACGAGTCACTGCATTTCCCAAACGCTTACTTACGGAAAGCCCCACTCGAAAATGTTTCAAGTCACTATCCATCTGGTAAACCACAAACTTCCGATTAGCTTTATTCCGCTTCTGAGCTAACAGAGCCTTAAAGTCTTGATTTCTTTTGATACGATAGCTCTTCTTCACAATCTTCTTCCTTCATCAAAATTAGTATTATTATACCACAATTTCCAATAAATCCAATAGCAGCAAGGGATAGAGAGCAAAAAAGCAGGTAAATCCTATCGGATTTCACCTACTTTTCAACTATTTTGACTTACTCTTCCTCTTTTTTCTTTTGGAAAAGGAAACCAAAACCAACTAGAGAAAGCAACCAAACTAGGAAGCGCATCAATGGATGGCGAACTTCTCCAGTATTTGGAAGCTCTTCTTCCACCGGCATCTGAGCCGCAGACAAATCCGTCTGCTGTCCTGTCACGGACTCCAACTGAGCTCCATGACTTGGCATCACCAGAGGCGTCACTATTGCCTCCTCACGCTCACTAGGTACCCCTGGTTCCTCCGGAACCACCGGTGTGACCGGTTTTTCTGGTCCTACCGGTGCCACTGGTTTCTCTGGATCAACTGGGATTACCGGCTTGTCTGGTTCTACCGGTGTCACTGGTTTCTCTGGATCAACTGGGATTACCGGCTTGTCTGGTTCTACCGGTGTCACTGGTTTCTCTGGATCAACTGGGATTACCGGCTTGTCTGGCTCTACCGGTGTCACTGGTTTCTCTGGATCAACTGGTTTGGCGGTCTCCTTGACAGTTACCGTCACTGGCACCCGATCCTCTGAGCCGTCATTGTAACGAACCGTTACATAACCCGTGAGACTGCCTGACTTAGCATCCGCTGGAACAACTACAGTCACCCAACCATTGGAGCCCACAGTCATACCTGTGCCCTCAATTCTGTAGCTGGCAGAAGTTGGGAGGTTTACACCTGGAATAGTTACCTGGGTGCCTGCTGCCACTTCAACAGCTACATAGCTTGGGTTATAACGGTCTGCTTCTGGAATCACCGGTTTTTCCGGTTCTACAGGGGTTACCGGCTTATCTGGATCTACCGGTTTCGCTACAACCTCTACTGTCACAACTACCCGGTCTTCTGAACCATCCTTGTAGCGTACAATCACTTGACCTGTCAAGCTGCCGCTAGCTGCATCCGCTGGAACAACTACAGTCACACGACCTTGGTCATCTACGGTCATGCCTAGACCATCAACACTATAGGTGGCCTGACTTGGAAGACCTTGGCCTTCCAAGACTACTTGATTTCCTGCTTGAACGGTCGCAGTAGCATAACTTGGATTGTAGCGATCGGATTCCGGTATCTCTGGTTTTTCCGGTTCTACTGGTTTGGCGATCACGATTACCCTGACTTCCACCAGGTCTTCTGAGCCATCGGTATAGTGGACAGTCACTTGTCCTTCAAGGGTGCCATCTACAGCATCTGCTGGGACAGAAACCCTTACACGACCTTGAGCATCCACCGTCATACCAGATCCACTAATGCTGTAACGAGCAGAACTTGGCAAGTTATTTCCTTCAATTAGGATTTCTTCCCCGGCCTGTACTTCCATCAAGTCATAACTTGGGTCAAACTTCTCAGCTTCTGAACGTGATAATTCTTTAACACGGACAGTAATTGGAATCAGGTCTTCTGAACCATCAGCATAGCGAATAGTCAATTGACCTGTGATAAGGCTACCTACAGCCGCATCGGATGGGATTGGTACACTAACCAAACCATATGGATCCACGCGCATACCGGAACCAACAATACGGTAACGGGCTTGTTCTGGTAGTCCCTGTCCTTCCAGTTCAACCAAACTTCCTTGCTCACCTTCAAGACTTGGATAGCTTGGATTGTACTTGTCAGCATCCGGTGTTACAACAGGCTTAGCTGTCACATGCACCACAACGGACACACGGTCTTGAGAACCATCCCTATAGGTGATGGTAACTTGTCCAGTCCGATCACCCGCAGGGGTATCAGCTGGAATATCAACCGTTACTTGTCCTTGAGCATCGACACGCATGCCTTCTCCCTCAATTTGATAAGTCGCCTCTCGTGGCAAGCCTTGGGATCCAAGAATCACTTGATTTCCAGCCTCCACAGTAATTGGACTATAATTTGGATTGTAGCGTTCAGCAAGTGGCCGGGCCGTTACTTGGACGGTCACCGCTGTCTGATCTTGGGAACCATCTGAGTAGGTGACAGTGACGACTCCACGAAGGGTCCCGGAACCACTGGTCTCATCAACTTTAATCGTTACTCGACCTTGATCATCCACGGTCATACCGGTTCCAACAATTGTATAGGCGGCCTGTTCTGGAAGATCTTGACCCTCTACCATAACTTGCTGACCAGCTTGGAGGGCACTTTCCGGATAACTTGGATTGTAACGATCCGCTTCACGACTGATTTCTGGTCGAGCTGTTACAGTAATTTGAACAGGAACCTGATCTTGGGAACCGTCTAGGTAGGTCACAGTAACTAGACCAGCCAAGCCCCCAATTGGAGCATCCACAGGTAGGCTTACCGTTACCCGACCTCGATCATCCACCGCCATATAATCCCCATAAACCTGGTAGCTTGCCTCTACCGGGAAGCCTTGGCTACCTAAGGTCATTGTTCCGCCTTGTTGGAGAGTCGCTGTGGTATAGCTTGGTGCGTAAAACTCTGCGAGTGGTCGCGCCGTCACTTGAACAGTGACGCGTACAACATCACTGGATCCATCGCTATAACGAACAGTTACATTACCTGTCAATGTACCAGTAGCACTGTCTTCTGAAACAGCGACAGTGACGCGCCCTTGATTATCCACAGTCATTCCGGTTCCAACAATTGTATAGGTGGCCTGATCTGGGAGACCTTGACCTTCTAGGACAACGTGACTGCCGGCTTGAACGTGCGCGGTCTCATAGCTTGGATTGTAGCGATCAGCTTCCCACTCTACAACTGGTCGGGCTGTTACTTGAACAAAAACTGGAACCAGATCTTCTGAGCCATCGGCATAAGTAATGGTTACCTGACCAGTCCGTGTACCCGTTGGAGCATCGTCTGGTATCGTTACCGTCACACGACCAAAATCATCAATGGTCATCCCTTCACCACTCACGCGATAAGTCGCACGTTCAGGTAGACCTTCCACTCCTAGACGCCCCATAGTTCCGGCTTGAAGACTTATTGGGGTATAAACAGGATTATAAACCTCTGCTAGAGGTCGAGCTATTACTTGGATCGTAAGTGGAACAACGTCTTCAGATCCATCTCCATAACGGACAGTGACACGACCTTGCAGGCTGCCCGTTTGGGCATCTGCCGGAACCACGACAGTTACTCGGCCCTGACTATCCACTGTCATACCGGATCCCGTCACGCTGTAACTTGCTGAAGATGGAAGCCCTTGGCCTTCTAAGACGACTTGGTTACCAGCTTCCACCGTCGCAGGAGTGTAACTTGGGTTGTAGCGTTCAGCTGCTGGTTTAGCTGTCACTTGA
This sequence comes from Streptococcus sp. 121, assembly GCF_016458205.1. Classification (GTDB taxonomy): domain Bacteria; phylum Bacillota; class Bacilli; order Lactobacillales; family Streptococcaceae; genus Streptococcus. Next base: position 11,274 of record NZ_JAEMED010000003.1, read on the forward strand.
ACAGTAACCGGAACTAAATCCTCTGAACCATCGCTGTAACGGACAGTCACTTGACCCGTCAAACTACCTGTTGCCGCATCTGCCGGAACCACGACAGTTACTCGGCCCTGACTATCCACTGTCATGCCGGATCCCGTCACGCTATAACTTGCTGAAGATGGAAGTCCTTGGCCTTCTAGGACGACTTGGTTACCGGCTTCCACCGTCGCAGGAGTGTAACTTGGGTTGTAGCGTTCAGCTTCTGGTTTAGCTGTCACTTGAACAGTAACCGGAACTAAATCCTCGGAACCATCGCTATAACGGACAGTGACCTGGCCGTGAACGGGGCCGCTAACTGCGTCAAGCGGAACAGCCACAGTTACTCGACCCTGTGAATCAATGGTCATACCCGACCCCGTCACGCTATAGCTTGCTGAAGATGGTAGACCTTGGCCTTCCAAGACGACTTGGTTACCGGCTTCCACCGTCGCAGGAGTGTAACTTGGGTTGTAGCGTTCAGCTGCTGGTTTAGCTGTCACTTGAACAGTAACCGGAACTAAATCCTCGGAACCATCGCTATAACGGACGGTGACCTGGCCGTGAACGGGGCCGCTAACTGCGTCAAGCGGAACAGCCACAGTTACTCGACCCTGTGAATCAATGGTCATACCCGACCCCGTTACGCTGTAGCTTGCTGAAGATGGTAGTCCTTGGCCTTCCAAGACGACTTGGTTACCAGCTTCCACCGTCGCAGGAGTGTAACTTGGATTGTAGCGTTCAGCTGCTGGTTTAGCTGTCACCTGAACCATTACCGGAACTAAATCCTCGGAGCCATCGCTGTAACGGACAGTGACCTGGCCTGTCAAGCTACCTGTTGCCGCGTCTGCTGGCACAATAACAGTCACACGTCCCTGACTATCCACTGTCATGCCGGATCCCGTCACGCTATAGCTTGCTGAAGATGGAAGTCCTTGGCCTTCTAGGACAACTTGGTTGCCAGCTTCCACCGTCGCAGGAGTATAACTTGGGTTGTAGCGTTCAGCGGCTGGTTTAGCTGTCACTTGAACAGTAACCGGAACTAAATCCTCTGAACCATCGCTGTAACGGACGGTCACTTGACCCGTCAAACTACCTGTTGCCGCATCTGCTGGAACCACGACAGTTACTCGGCCCTGACTATCCACTGTCATACCGGATCCGGTTACGCTATAGCGTGCTGAAGATGGAAGTCCTTGACCTTCTAGGACGACTTGATCGCCCGCTTGAACATGCGCGGTCTCATAGCTTGGATTGTAGCGTTCAGCTGCTGGTTTAGCTGTCACCTGAACCATTACTGGAACTAAATCCTCTGAACCATCGCTGTAACGGACAGTGACCTGGCCGTGAACGGGGCCGCTAACTGCGTCAAGCGGAACAGCCACAGTTACTCGCCCCTGTGAATCAATGGTCATACCCGACCCCGTCACGCTATAGCTTGCTGAAGATGGAAGTCCTTGGCCTTCCAAGACGACTTGGTTACCGGCTTCCACCGTCGCAGGAGTGTAACTTGGGTTGTAGCGTTCAGCTTCTTCATTGGTGGCTGGGATGCGATTGACCGTTAGGACCAGGCGTTCTGTTGAACCATCCGGGTAGCGTACCTGAACGGTATAAGCGGTCCGCCCAGGTTTCTCGGTAGCGGGTGTAGTGACGGTCGCATTCCCTTGACCATCAAATTCAATTTGGGATCTATTATCAGAAATTACACTGAACTGTGTTCCCCTCGGAACTTGACCTGTCTGAGGCACCACTTCTGATTTTCCAATCTGGATATCGAGGACTGGGTAGTGACCTTCATAAAGGTCCGCTTGAGTCATTTGTCCACTTAACTTGTTCTCCACTTGCAAGACTGAACGATCCATGTAAGAGTTGGAATAAGTATTTCGCATGATGCCAGCTGACTGACTAGAACCCACCATGACTCCACGCTCTTTCCAAGTTTCCGCCAAGGCAGAAGCTCCACTTGCGTCCGCAATAGCCGCAATTTGGGCTGCAAATTCAGCTCGACTGAGTGGATTCTTAAGAGTGTATTCGATGGTATAAGCAGCTGGTTCATAATAACCACTCAAGGTGACGCTTGGGGTTTTGACTTCCTCAATAATCGGCCGGAAGATCGGAGCCAGATTCTGACGTCTACGTTCGGCTTCTTCTTGGCTGCTGACGCCTTCCAAACTGATAGCTGGAGTATTTTTTGTGTGGACAAGGCCTGTACCATCCACCACCAAAGGAATCGCTTTACTGATACCGACGCCTCCAGCATTTGAAGCATACAAGCTCACTTGGTTGGTATCGACTAGGCTCATCAATTCCGCCGGTAATTTTTGAACGATGTAAGGAATGGTACCCGCTGGCTCGGTTAGCACACTGCGGCCCTTAACCAGTTCATACCGGGTTATAAATTTGAAGCCTTTTACTTGTCCATCTTCAGTGACAAGGGGAAGAATTTCGGAAACTTCTTGGTTACTTGGTGAGTCAGCTGTCTTCCGTTTTTTTGTATCGGAAAAAATACTATCTACCGTCGTCTCTGCTTGGGCAGCATCACGGTTAGGCATATCGGCCGCAAACCAAGCGCCATTCAAGGTGTCAACGACCAAACGGTTGATGTTGAAGACGCGATCGTAGTTATCTCCACTTACAAAAGCAGATCCGAAAGTCACAGCTTGACTGCCCACGAGCTCCGTCACGGTTTTACCGTCTTTAAGGGTAATCGTTAGCGGAAAATTAGTTGCATCCGATGTATTATTGGGATCATCTGGGAAGCTGACAAAGCGCTTGAGCACCGGGATGGACCAAAGTTGGTTGTCCTGGCTCGAAGTCAATTCCAGACTCACATCGTAAATGGAATCCGTCTTAACCTTAATGCTCTCAATATTGTTGTAAAAATTTGGATTCTCAAACCAAAGCAAGTAGTTCCCGGATTGGCCTTCCTGATTGTATTCTTGCGAGAACCCCACTCCCTTGAACTTGTTCCAGTTCGACTGGCGCAAGATGATCTGATTGCCCTTGTTTTCAAAGCGGTCAAAATAGGTTCCGCCATAAATTTCCACAATGAACTTTGGATCAACCACATTCGGAGTAAATCCGTTCACGCCTAAATCAATAGGGGCTTGTGGTTTAGCAGGAGTTACCTCTGTAGCGGAAAGGCCTGCTTCTGATACCACTTGGTTAGGGTTAGCCTCTACTGCCACAGGTTTTTCAGATGACACTGAATTTGTGCTCTCTGTTTCTGGCTGGTCTGAAGCAGTGGTCCTTGCGACTGTCTCTCCCAAAGAGTTCGGTTCTTCCTGTATTGCACGTGCTTGAACCGGCTCCACTTTCAAGGGTTCCGCGACCGTAGACGATCCTGACTGGACCAAAGTTGCTTGACGGGAATCTTCCGTCTGAGAGGATAGTGTTTCACCTGAAGGGGCAGGGGACGGCAGTTCCGCTCCTCCAAGGGTCGCATCCGCCGGATAAACCACTGGAGATTCTGTTCCTAAAGCCTCGGCCGGCTCATTCTGAGCCTCTACACTCAAACCTTCCTTAACCTCTGGAACATCTGCTGCTGCCTGTTCAGCTGCCTGAACTGGACCTCCGCCAAAAATCACGCTTCCAAGAAAAACGGAGGCTGCTCCGATGGAATATTTTCGAATGGAAAATCGTTGAACAGTTTTTGTAAACGGTTCAGTTTTCATACATAGAACTCCTTCCTTCTTTTAAAATCCCCGAAGTTTTTTCAAAAGAATCTCTCATACATGGAAAATCAATCAGTCATAACTCATTGAACGCAAATTGGAAAACATGTCGTGCCTTGATCCCATTTCTTCGGTTTTTAGGTCGCAATTTTATCCAACTTGTTCTTAGGACATCCTTCAATTTTCACAATGTATCATATTATATTTTAGTTCAAAATCCGCAAAAAGTCCATTGCTTTCTCTACCTTTTTCCTTGGGAAATTTATACTGAACTAATTTCAAAATCAGAATACTCACGGAATTTCAAAAAATGACGAGGATAGCCGATGATGGTAGTTCAACAGGTCTGGGAGACCTGTTGAATATTATCGCTAAAGCGTGCAAGGCACGCAATCAAAGGGGTTCGGCGAGGAGGATTAACACATTCAGTTTTGAAATGGAATGAGCATCAGATTTTGAAATCCAATGAGAATTACAATTCTTGAACCGCAAAAAACCCCTCCAAAAGGAGGGGTAGGGAAACCAAATTTCATTCATACAAGGGTGATCTCCCTCTTACTCATACATGTTGATACTCTTATCTAGTATGTACCTACCGACTATTCTTCGTCTTTGCGACGACGTCCGACAATTCCAAATCCTGCAAGAAGACCTAGAATTCCGAGAGCTGTTGCGCCAGCTGCATCTTCAGTACCAGTTTCAGGAAGTGCTTCCGCTGGTGCTTCAGGTTGAACTGGAGTTACAGGTTCTGGTTTAGGTTCCGGTTTCGGTTCTGGCTTAGGCTCTGGTTTAGGCTCAGGTTTTGGTTCTGGCTTAGGTTCTGGCTTAGGCTCAGGTTTTGGAACCTCAACATAAGGGATTGGAGTTGGTTTAGTTGGATCTTTTGGTACAGGAGGAATATAACCCTTAGTTGGATCGTTTGGATCAACTGGTTTCAATGGTTCTCTTGTATCTGGATCAACTGGTACCAAACCAGGAACGTGTGGAATAGCTGGTTGACTTGGATCCGTTGGTGGAACAAGTTTACCTGGATCTGTTGGATCGTTGGTATATGGTACTTCAGTCCATGGTTTGTCCGGAGTTACACCTGGAGGGAACTCTGGGACATAGTTAGAGATTGGAGCGTAAATAACTTGATCTAGGATATCTGCTGAATCAGCTGTAATTCCTGTGTGTGCTCCCGCCTCAACTTGTGATGGATCTACAAGGATGAAGCCTTTATAAACTGGAGTCTTGTAGCTTTCGAATGAAGTGCCGTCTTGTGCTACCCAATCACCAAGTGTCGTTTCACCAGTTACCAGATTGATGGTTCCCTCACGACGGAAGCGGAGAGTGTCACGATGCATTGGTACTTCAGATGCTGGAATCTCTTTCAAGCTTCCATCTTCTGCACGTACATAGTAACGAACCTCACGGTTAACTTCCTCAGTCAATTTAAGGATGTCTTCCTTATCTGGATCTGGGTAATTTGGTGTATTTGGATCTGTTGGATCAACTGGCTTGTTAGGATTTACAGGTTTTTCAGGTGTTACAGGGATGATCTTCGCTTTGAGGTCTACGTAGTAAACATCAACGCCATCTTGACCATCGAAGTGTGTGCCTGAAACGAAGCCATCTCTCACAAGTTCGTAACCAAGTTTCACATACTTCACAATTGTGTCAGCAGTAGAGTAGTTAATAACTTGTGATGAAGTACCTTCCATAACAGCTGAGCTCTCAAGTTCACGGACAACTGTTGTGCCATCTTGTTTCACTTCGCGGTAGATAATTTGTGCTTTATCGATACGTGCGTAAGGAATTACAGTTGGTTTAGTTGGATCCTCTGGAACAGGAGGGATATAACCCTTAGTTGGGTCATTTGGATCAACTGGCTGCAATGGAATTTGCGGTTCAAATCCTGGTACATAAGGAATGTTTGGTTGAGCTGGATCTGTTGGAGGAACAATCTTACCTGGATCTGTTGGATCGTTGGTGTATGGCACCTCTGTCCATGGTTTCTCTGGTAGATCCGCAGGGAAATCTGGGATATAGTTAGCAAGTTTCACATACACAACTTCATCGTGGATGTCAGCTGATGTAGCGGTGATTCCTGTGTGAGCACCCTTCATTGCATCTGCAGCATTAGCAAGGATATGACCTTTATAAACTGGAGATGCATAATCTTGGAAGGATGTGCCGTCTAGAGCAACCCACTCACCAAGAGTGTTTTCGCCTGTTACAAGGTTAACAGTTCCTTCACGACGGAAGCGGAGAGTGTCTTCCTTAGTTGCAATTTCCATTTCTGGAATCTTCGTAAGGTTTCCATTCGCATCGCGAACATAGTATTTAACGTCACGATTTACTTCCTCAGTCAACTTCACAATATCAGGGTTTTCAATTGGAGGGTAGACTGGTGAATCTGGATCTGTTGGATCTGTTGGTTTGTTTGGCTCTTGTGGTTTTTCAGGTGTTACAGGAATGATCAATTCTTTCAAGTCAACGTAGTAAACTGCGCTATCTTGAGTGAAGCGAGTACCTGATACAAAACCATCTTTCACAAGTGCATAACCAAGGCGTTTGTATTTCGTAATAGTGTCTGCTGTTGAGTAATTGATGAGATCATCGATTGCTCCTTCGAGAACTGCTGATGTCTCAAGCTCACGAACAACAGTTGTTCCATCTTGGCCTACGACACGGTAAACAACTTGTGCAGAAGACATGTTGCGTACATATGGAATCTTCGTATCATCTGTAGGAGTTGTTGGAACTGGAGGGATGTAACCCTTGCTTGGATCTTGTGGATCCACTGGTTTCAATGGTTCATTGGTTCCTGGATCTACTGGTGTCAAACCTGGTACATATGGAATGGCAGGTTGTTGTGGATCAGTAGGAGGAACAATGCTTCCAGGATTCGTTGGATCTGTTACATACGGTACTTCTGTCCAAGGGTTAGTTGGAGTTACGCCTGGAGGAAACTCTGGAACATAGTTACCAACTGGAACGTAGATAACTTGATCATGGATATCTGCTGATGTTGCAGTGATTCCATTATGAGCTCCGGCTTGAAGTTGAGCCGCATTTTCCAAGATGTATCCTGGAACAGATGGGGATGTGTAAGAACCAAATGCTGAACCATCTACAGCCACCCAGTTTTGGAGGGTAGTTGCACCTGTTGCCAAGTTGATGGTACCTTCACGACGGAAGCGAAGTGTATCTGACTTCATGGCTGCCTGTTCAGGCGTCATTTCAGTCAAGCTACCATCTTTACCACGGATGTAGTAACGAACGGTACGAACAACTTCTTCTTCCAATTTGAAGATATCTGTGCTTGGCTCTACGCTAGGATCCGTTGGTTTTTCTGGATCTGGGTAGTTTGGTGTTGTTGGATCAGTTGGATCTGGATTCTTAGGCAATTCTGGTGTCTCTGGATCAACCGGTTTATTTGGTGTAACTGGTTTTTCTGGAGTTACCGGGATAACAATGGCCTTCACATCAACGTAGAAGGTATCAATACCATCTTGACCGTCGAATTTAGTACCTGGAACAAAGCCATCTTTCACAAGAGTGTAGCCTTTGAGGTAAAGCTCTTTCAAAGTAGCTGCTGTTGAGTACTGAATTTCTTGACCTTCTTCACCATTGATAATATCTGACTTAGCCAATTCCGCATTAACAACATTACCCGCTTCATCTACAAGACGGTAAATGATTTGAGCTTTGTCTTCCACAGCATTCTTGATGTATGGAATCTTCGTATCTGTTGTTGGTGTTGTCGGAACCGGAGGGACATAACCCTTGTTTGGATCTTGTGGATCCACTGGTTTCAATGGTTCATTGGTTCCTGGATCAACTGGGATCAAGCCTGGCACATATGGAATTGCCGGTTGACTTGGGTCTGTTGGTGGAACAATGTCTGTTGGTTTATTTGGATCAGTGACATACGGAACTTCAGTCCATGGATTAGTTGGAGTTACGCCTGGAGGGAATTCTGGAACATATTTACCAACTGGTACGTAGATAACTTGATCATGAATATCCTCAGAATCAGCAGAGATACCATTATGGGCACCAGCCTGAAGTTGAGAAGCGTTTTCCAAGATGTAACCAGGGATTGAAGGTGATGTGTAAGCTCCAAATGCTGAACCATCTACAGCTACCCAGTTTTGGAGAGTCGTTGCTCCAGTTGCCAAGTTGATCGTTCCTTGACGACGGAAACGAAGTGTATCTGACTTCATCTCAACAAGATTTGCTGGCAATTCAGTCAATTGTCCGTCTGTACCACGTACATAGTAACGAACGGTACGTACCACTTCTTCCTCAAGTTTGAAGATGTCTGTGCTTGGCTCTACATTAGGATCCTTCGGTTTTTCTGGATCCGGGTAGTTTGGTGTTGTTGGATCTGTTGGATCTGGATTCTTAGGAAGTTCCGGAACTTTGTCTGGATCAACTGGTTTATCAGGTGTTACCGGCGTTTCTGGAGTTACCGGGATCACAATGGCTTTGACATCTACATAGTAAGTGTCTACTCCATCTTGTCCATCATACTTCGTACCAGCTGCAAATCCATCTTTCACAAGAGTATAGCCTTGAAGGTAAAGCTCTTTCAGAGTTGCTGCTGTTGAGTACTTGATTTCCTCTCCTTCTTTACCAACGATAAGTCCTGAATCACGGAGTGATGGGTTGATAATCTCACCAGCTTCGTTCACTTCACGATAGATAATGCGTGCTTGATCTTCTTTCACTTCAGAATCTGGTTTCTTCACATAAGGAATCTCCGTATCTGTAGTTGGAGAAGTTGGAACTGGCGGAACATAACCTTTACCAGGATTCTCAGGATCAACTGGTTTCAACGGCTCATTTGTTTCCGGATCAACTGGTGTCAAACCTGGAACATAAGGAATTGCAGGTTGTTGTGGATCAGTTGGAGGAACAATTGTAGCTGGGTTGGTAGGATCTGTTGTATATGGTACTTCTGACCATGGATCTGTTGGTGTTGAACCTTCTGGGAACTTAGGCACATAGTTACCAACTGGTACGTAGATAACTTGGTCGTGGATATCCTCAGAATCTGCACCGATACCGTTATGAGCTCCAGCTTGGATTTGCGCTGCATTTTCCAAGATGTAGCCTGCTACAGATGGCGATGTGTAAGAACCAAAGGCAGATCCGTCAAGAGCTACCCAGTTTTGTAGGGTGGTTTCACCAGTTGCTAGGTTGATGGTTCCTTCACGACGGAAGCGGAGAGTATCAGACTTCATAGCTGCCTGTTCAGGCGTCATTTCAGTCAATTGACCATCTTTACCACGGATGTAGTAACGAACTGTCCGCAAGACTTCATCTTCCAAACGCAAGATATCTGTTTTATCAGGGGTTGGATAGTTTGGAGTCGTTGGATCCGTTGGATCTGGGTTCTTAGGTAGATCAGGTGTATCTGGATCAACCGGTTTGTTTGGATCAACTGGTTTTTCTGGAGTAACTGGGATAATAATCGCGGTCACATCAACGTAGTAGGTGTCAATATCATCTTGACCGTTGAAGGTCAAACCTTCACGGTATTTCGCCCCTGCAACAGTAGAGTTGGTTGAAAGGGTGTAACCTTTGAGGTACAAGTCTTTCAAGGTCTCCGTTGTAGAGTAAGTAATGCGGGCACCTTCTTTACCGTTAATGATTCCAGATGTTGCAATCTGTTCATTTACGATGGTGGTTCCATCAGCAGATACGACACGGTAGATTACCTGTGCACGATCGTCTTTGGCATCTGGATCAACTGGTTTATCTTGTTCAATATATGGGATTGTGGTTTCCACACCTGGATCAGTTGGTGCAGGTGGGATGTAACCCTTACTTGGATCAGTTGGATCCACTGGTTGCAATGGAGATCCATCCGTTGGGTTTGTTGGAACAAAGCCTTCAACGAAAGGAATCCGTTGAGTTTCATCCGTAGGCGGAACAATCTTGCTTGGATCAGTTGGATCGTTCACGTAAGGAACTTCTGTCCAAGGATTAGTTGGGGTAGAACCATCAGGGAATTTCGGAACATATCGAGAAATTGGTTTGTAGACAACGATATCGAGATAATCTTCATCTGTTGCACCAACATTCGTATGAGCTCCAGCTTCTTTCTGATCAGCATTGACAAGGACATATCCTGTTACGACAGGGGAAGTCTTATTCTCAAAGCTGTTTCCAGGAGTAGCAGTCCAATCGCCAAGGGTTGTTGCACCTGTTACCAAGTTGATGGTTCCCTCACGACGGAAGTTGAGTGTATCCACAACTTCAGCAGCTACCGCATTCCCATCTTGGTCCACGTATCGGATAGTCCGCTTCACTTCCTCTGTCAACTTCAGAGCTTCTTCTTTGTCTGGAGTTGGGTAAACAGGAGGATTTGGATCTTCAGGATCTGGGTAACCAGGTGTCTTAGGATCAACTGGTTTTTCAGGTTCAATAGGATTTTCCGGAGTAATTGGAATGATGATTGGAGTCAAGTCAACAAAGTAGTTTGTCACTGTACCTGGCTCACCACTGAAGGTTGCTCCAGTTGGGTAACCGTTGTTTACAAGTTGGTAACCTTGCGCATGGTATTTAGCCACGATGGTTGACACTTGATCTTGGGTATAAGGAACAGCCTCACCCTGGTTACCAGTCAATTGACCGGAAGCTTCCAATTGTTTAACGACGGTTGCTCCGTCAGCTGTCACCTCACGGTAAACGATTTGAACAGCGATCTTCTCTGGATCTGGGTTCTTCGCATAGTAGACTTTATCAACAATATTCTCGCTTGCATTGGTAATACCAGTGTGAGCTCCGAATTGAGATTGTGATGTATCTACCAAGTGGTAGCCTGGAATTGCTGGAGATGTCCGGTTGGTAAACTCAGCAGTTGCTGGTTGCCAGCCTTCTTCGTTCCAAACAACTTCACCAGTTACAAGGTTGACAACACCTTCACGACGGAAGCTTACTGTATCAGAAACTTCTCCGCTAAGGACAGCTTCTGTACCTTGCTCGAGATATTGGATGGTACGGGTAACATCTTTCAACATCTTGCTTGGATCTTTCGAATCTGGGTCCGTTGGATCTGGATAATTTGGTGAATCCGGATCGTTCGGATCAACTGGGTTATTTGGATCAACTGGTTTTTCAGGTGTAACCGGAGTCAATTTGGCTTTCAAGGTTACATAGTAAGTATCTGTACCCTTGGTTCCGTCGAAGGTTGCCCCACGTGGGAATCCGTCATTGACAAGTTCATAGCCGAGTTTCTTGTACTTGGCGATAGTTTCAGCGGTTGCATAACCTGTTCCATTTGGACCGATGATTTCGCCCTTCTTACCTTTGAACTCATCTGAACGTTCCAATTCACGAATAACAGTGCGTCCATCTTGCTCTACGTATTGGTAGATAATGACAGCAGCATCAATCCGTGCATATGGAATCTCAGTTACTTGAGTTGGATCGGTTGGTGAAGGAGGAATGTAGCCTTTAGTTGGATCATTTGGATCAACTGGTTGAAGTGGAATTGTAGGCTCAAATTCAGGGATGTAAGGAATCACCTGAGTTGGGTCTGTTGGTGGTACCAACTTGGTTGGATCGGTTGGATCTTCCTTATACGGTACCTCACTCCATGGGTTATTTGGTTTATCCTCATCTGGAACATCTGGGAAGGATGGAACGTACTTGGCAATTGGAACATAAACAACGCGATCTGTAATATCTGGATCAGTAGCGTTAATGCCTGTGTGTTCCCCTTCTTCTTTCTGATTAGCATCTTTCAAGATGTAGCCTGGGATAACTGGAGAAGCAACATTGCTAAAGCTGTTTCCATCCTTAGCAACCCATTCATTAAGGGTTGTTTCACCTGTAGCCAAGTTAATAGTACCGGTACGTTCGAAGGTCAAAGTATCAACAACATCAGTCGAAAGTACTTTTCCAGATTCATCAACATATTGAATCGTCCGTTTGACTTCTTCTGTCAAGGTCTGAATAGCTGGATCTGTTGGATCTGGATAATTTGGCGTAGTTGGATCTGTTGGATCTGGATTCTTAGGAAGTTCCGGAACTTTATCTGGATCCACTGGTTGATCAGGAGTTACCGGAGTTGTTGGTGTTACAGGGATAATAATTGCTGTGACATCGACATAGTAAGTATCCACATCATCTTGTCCGTTGAAGGTTAAACCAGCGCGGTAATGACGATCTACATCCACGCTTGAATTGGTTGAAAGTGTATACCCTTTGAGGTAGAGTGCTTTCAAGTCTTCCGTTGTAGAGTACGTAATTGCCTCACCCGCATTACCTGGAATTTCAGCAGATTCTGCAATGTTAGGATTTACAACTGCATTTCCTGCTGCGTTCACAACACGGTAGATGATCTTAGCCTTGTCTGCAAGAGACTTGTAAGGAATCTTAGTTTCCACACCTGGATCTGTTGGTGCAGGTGGAATGTAACCCTTCTTAGGATCTGTTGGATCTACAGGTTGCAATGGTTGTCCATCTGCAGGATTTGTTGGCACAAAGTTTTCCACATAAGGGATAATTTGTGTTTCATCCGTTGGTGGAACAATCTTGCTTGGATCTGTCGGATCATTTACATACGGAACCTCTGTCCATGGGTTCGTTGGTGTAGAACCATCTGGGAATTCAGGAACGTAACGAGAGATTGGTTTATAGACAACATTATCAACGATATCATTATCTGTCGCATTAATTCCATCATGTGCCCCTTCTTCTTTCTGATTAGGGTCTACAAGAATGTAACCTTTAACCACAGGAGAAGGCTTATCAGCAAAACTAGTTCCATTTTCAGGCGTCCAATCACCTAAAGTAGTCTCACCAGTCACCAAGTTAATGGTTCCTTCACGGCGGAACTTAAGCGTATCCTCTACATCAGAAGCAAGAGGATTACCAGACTGATCTACATACTTAATGGTACGTTTGACTTCTTCTGTTAATTTCTTAACTTCTTCATTATCCGGTGTTGGATAATTTGGTGTATTTGGATCCGTTGGATCTACTGGATTATTTGGATCCACTGGATTCTCAGGTGTGATCGGAATAATCCGAGGTTTCAAGTCGACATTAAAGACTTGTTGCCCGTTTTCTCCATCAAACGTTGGTAGAGCTGCGCCATTACGCTCGAATTGCTTAGTTGTTTCGTTATAAGTATAGCCTGTATATCCATCAACCACCAATTCATAACCTTGCTTCTTGTAGGCATTCAATTGCGCAAGAACTTGATCTGCTGTGTAAGGAATTGTCTCACCAGCACTTCCAGCAAGGTTTTCTGACTCAGACAGTACAATCGGGTTAGCAGCATTGGCTACGTTCCGATAAACAACCTTGGCGGTGTCCGTCATTTCAAAGACAACTTTAGTTACCCAGTTTTCTGGAACCCCTGTGTTGGTCATATTTGACCAGAAGGTATCGCTAACCACATCACGACCGCTTGCATCTTTGGTCAGAATCTTCTCTTCAAATCCATCTTTAGTCAAGACCGCATGAACGCTTTCCCCTTGACCACGTTGATTCACAAGAGATTGCAAGTTAGGTACATTAGATTCTGTAATGGTTGCAACATAGCCTGCCAAACTCTTATTGACTGTTGAATAAGGATCTTTCGTTTGACTATCTGTTGTCGTTTTCCAGCCGGAATCGGAAGTAGCTGAGTAAGGAATCTTATTGTACTCCTGAAGGAAAACGTCTCCCCCAGTAATGGTGGTATTTGCAAAACGTTGCTTCAAGACTTCCGTATCCAAACGGAGGTTCATATTCCGTTCCCAATCAGAAGTCTCTGTTACAGAGTTCGCCTCGTTGGCAAAAACTTCAGAAATTGGCACAACAGAACCGTCAGCCTTCTTCACATAATACTCAATCGTGTTTGTGTGTTTCGCAAGCGGATTGATCTTCGTACCGTTTGCAACCCAAACGCTGTGTGAGTTTTGCGTGGTTAAGTCAATATCATAGGAACGATCTTGGCTACTTTCTGGTTCAACAGGTCGTATACCGCCTCTTGAATTCGCCAATGGAATAGATGGACTGGAACCTGTAATGTCAGTTGGTCCACCAAAACCTTGGATATCAACATCCCCTTGTTTGACATCAATCCAGACACCATTTTGCTTCTGTGCATCTGTTTGAAGTGGAGCTTTGTGAGTTCCTTCATTCCGAGCGTAAACGGTATAGGTCTCTGCATTCACAGCTGAATCCAAGACAAATTCCATCTTGGTCCCTGGGACATTTCCATAAATCAGGTTAGGTGTACCAGCTGTCGGAGGATTAAATCCTTGAGGGGTTGAGTTCGGTAGTTTCCCGTTTGGATCTTCAATTTGATTTCCAAGAGGTGTCGTATAGCGCTGCAAGCTGAAGTAAAGCGGCGTATCAACACGGAAAACAACATTTTTAGTTGCTCCAAGAGGAACCGAAATCAACTCAGCATAGTGGTTTCTATTATCATCCCGGATATCTACCACTGTACCCTGCTTCACATTGAAGAGTGGTTGTGTTGCAGAACCCTCACGTGAATCGAGGGAAATCAGGTCATCGTAATCATTTCCGATATTTCGACTTCCGTTTCGGTTTTTCGCTACGACGATAAACTTCGCATAGTCATCAACAGTGATGGTACCAGCATTATTAACACCGATGTAGTTATAACCATCATAGGAACCAGACGGCGCTCCATTTCCATTATAGGGAGCCTTGCCATCGGATGTAAAGCTATTATACGAATGCTTTCCAAAAACAATGTGGGAGTCATCCCCAAGATCCATAGCTACACCACGACCAGTATTGTTGAAAACAACATTCGATTGTTGGCCAGTTGTAAAAGTAGCATTGTGACCTGTAATAATGGAATCACGACCTGTAAAGGTTGCCTTACCTTCTTTACCAATAGAGATGGTTGCAGAAGAGTTGGCTAATTTACTTGTATTTCCAGCACCGTAACCACCATAGCGATCCGCATCCGTCTCATTTCCACCTGGACGTTTAACACCGATCGAAATCGCTTGACCAATGGACGAGTTAATGTTTAAGGTTGAGGCTTCACCCGTCTTCACAGTACCGGTCAATGGCATGTAGATAGCAGCATCATGGTAGCGAGATTTAGCTGAAGTATCGTTTGACTGATTCATGTTGATGGTCAAACTACCCTTATCCTTCACTTCAACAGTTGCGCTGTTTGGAAGACTAATCGCGTCACCTGAAGCGGTACGATTTACTGTAAATGTAGCATCTTCATCAACAACCACTGCACGAACATCGTGGATATTGGCTGGACGGCGATTGTTCCGACCATTTTGATCGGTGTAGTTTGCTCTTTCTCCCTGCCATGCAGTATTCATTTGAACATACTGAGTTCCACCAGCTAAAGAAGTATAGCTGTCTGACAGGCTAGACGTTGTATTTCCCTTGATGACCACAGTCGTTTGTGGACCAGCACCAAAGAGAACACCTTCACTCTTTACATCTTCAAAGGTCACCGTTGATGAACGGTTTTGACTAAGATCAATTGGACCATTTGAGTTGGCAGAATAAACATTCAAGTTACTAAAGAGGATATCTCCGACAGCACTTGAAGTTGGTTTAATAGAGTATGAACGGAAATCAATCGCACTATTGGCACCATCACCATAGATATTTATAGCACGATTCGCAATTGCTAGGGACAAAGTCCGGTCAACAGCTTTTGTCTTCGCATTTGTCGCTTCAGATGAACCATTACCATTGGTGATACCATTCACAGTGTTCGGAGCAAAAATTTGTCCTTGTACCTTGATATCTGTAACGCTAGCGTTGGATAGAGCAGCCACAAATTGGTCCCAATTTGTAACAGTTGTTGCTGTTGTTGGAGCAGTTGCAGCTCGGAAGGCACTGTTCATCATTGCCTGTGGACGAGCTACGTCAGTCTCCTTGCTTCCTGTTGCTGATTCTGCTTTTTTTTCTTCATCAGACTTCGTTTCAGCAGCAGTAGCCGTATTTTCAGCTACTGTAGTTGCCTCTTCTGAAGATGACGAAGAACTTGACGTAGAAGCTTCAGCTGAAGCAGTAGACATTTCGGAACTTGCAGACCTTACTACTGTTGCGTCACTTGTTACTACAGCAGGTTCTGCATTGTAAGTAGACGTGTCTGAAGCAGCTTCCAAAGAGACATCCGAAGATGAACCAGTCGAAGCCGAGCTGTTGCTTTCATCAGACTCAGAGGTGGCCGTTTCCTCTGCTTGTACATTCTGCCCAGTAAAGAGCATTGTTCCAAGCAAGACAGACGCAGCACCAAAAGAATATTTCCGAATGGAAAACCTCTGGACTGATCGATCAAACATGTGTTTCTTCATGTCGTCTTTCATTCTCCTTTTTTATTATTAACCTAGCACACGAAACCAAGATTACGAATACTATAGGCTGTATTATGATAACATTTCATAGCATTATTGTAAAGGAATTCGAGGCGCTATTTTTGTGATTTATATTACAAAAATACCCTATATAACAAGGTTTACCCTTCACAATCTCTTTAACCGGATAATTGGTTATATTAGTTAAAGGGTGTTTAATAAAAAAAAAAAAAAAAACCACCAATATTTTGGTTTAGTTGTTTGGTCTGATTTTTTAGACAAACTGTCCAAAAAAAAGAGACTGGAATCATTCATCCAATCTCTATCAATAACTAGAAAAAAACTAGTGTAGTCTTTTAGTTTACTTTTAGTACAAGGCAGCGAGTCGTAGACAGCTCAAAATCTCTAGGGGAGATTTTGAGCTTGCTGAAACACTTTCGAAGAAAGTTTCAAATAAGTACATAAGTACAGCAAGACGAGCTAACAAAGTAACAAAAGATAAGCTAAAAGGGGATATCACAACCTATTCAAGGCAGCTTCTATATGCTTCGAGGACTTATCTTTCCCCAAAAGGAAAATGGTATTTGGCAAATCTGGGCCATGCATCTCACCAGACACCGCCACACGAATTGGCATAAAGAGATTTTTCCCTTTAACACCTGTTTCTTTTTGAACTTCCTTGATCAACGGAGCAATCTGGTCTACTTGGAAATCTTCCTCAGACAAATCCGCTAGTTTCTGACGGAAGGTTGACAAAACAAGAGGAACAGTCTCACCTGCTAATACCTCAGCTGCTTCCTCCGTAAGCGTTGGGAAGTCACCAAAGAAGAGATCTGTCAGAGGCACAATGTCCTCTGCCGCAGTCAATTGCGGTTGGTAAAGGGAAACCATCTCCGCAGCCTTATCCGTCCAACGACCAGCTTCCTCTAAGAATGGTTTGGTCAAAGCTAAAACAGTTTCCAAGTTAGCCTTCTTGAAGTATTCATTACTCATCCAGTCCAGCTTCTTCTGATCAAAGGCTGCAGGGGACTTGCTGAGACGGGCTTCATCAAACAAGTTCACTAATTCTGCCTGACTAAAGATTTCTTCCTCCCCACCTGGGTTCCAGCCAAGAAGAGCGATAAAGTTAAAGACGGCTTCTGGCAAATACCCTTTTTTGCGATACTCTTCAATAAATTGAAGAGTATTGGTGTCCCGTTTAGAAAGTTTCTTGCCAGTTTCACTGTTGATGATCAAGGTCATGTGGCCAAAACTTGGCGCTTCCCAACCTAGGGCTTCGTAGACCATCAATTGTTTTGGCGTGTTCGCAATGTGGTCATCGCCACGGATAACGTGTGAAATCTCCATCAAGTGGTCATCAACAACCACCGCAAAGTTATAAGTTGGGTAGCCGTCGCGTTTCTGGATAACCCAGTCACCACCAATGTTTCCCCCTTCAAACTCAATCTCACCCTTAACCATGTCTACCCACTTGTAGATATGGTCTTCTTTTACGGCTAAACGAACGGTTGGCTGGATACCAGCTGCTCTCCGCTCAGCAATATAAGTCGCTTTCTCGTCTTCAGTCATCCCTAAGAATTCATTGATATAACGAGGTGTTTCACCAGCTGCTTCTTGGCGTTCTCGTTCTGCGGCCAATTCTTCCTCTGTTACATAAGACTTATATGCCAAACCAGCTTCTAACAATTGATCGATGTAGGTTTGGTAAATTTCCAACCGTTCTGACTGGCGGTAAGGACCAAAGTCACCCGGATTTACCGGACTTTCATCCCAATCCATACCCAACCAGGCTAAGTTTTCCAACTGTGAACGCTCCCCGTCTTCCACATGGCGCTTGCGGTCGGTATCCTCAATTCGGATCACAAAATCACCGCCATGGTGGCGAGCAAATAAGTAGTTAAAGAGCGCTGTCCGCGCATTTCCAATATGCAAAAGTCCTGTTGGACTTGGTGCATAACGCACCCGAATCTTGTTTGTCACAATCCTATCCTCATTTAATCTTTTTTTGAAATTATACCACAAGTCTAGGGATTCAAAAACTGGTCTGGGTCAATCTCCCACTCTCCAAAAATCCCCGGTTCCAAGACCCAATTCCGTCGAGCCTGCAAGTGCTCAACCGGCTCTTGAGCCAAAAGCAGGTTGGTCGCCTTATCTTCTATAGCTAGGAAGCGCAGCTGCCGATTGGCCGCATAGCCTCCTAAATCTGCAGCGATTTCGTAAACATAGACCTGCTCAGGATCCACACTGTCAATAAAATCCAATAATTGATCTTCTATATAGTTGCGATCACTCACCATCCCCTACTCCTCGTAATATAAGTTTAGCGGGTTATTAAAACCCAGTTTGGACAATAATTGTATCATTGCTTGACTATTGCAATGTTTCCCAGAACAATAGAGTTATGGAAAAGACTCATGGTTGTTTCTTACCTTCCTTTACCAAAAGAAGCACTGCCTGAGCAGCCATCCCTTCTTCACGTCCCACAAATCCTAGTTTCTCCGTTGTGGTTGCCTTGAGATTCACAGCTTGCTCCTCCATGTGGAGCAGGTCTGCAATCCTTTTTTTCATAGCTGGCAAATGCGGTGCCATTTTGGGTCGCTCAGCCAAAATGGTCGCATCGATATTGCCAACGCGATAGCCTTCTTTTTTCATTTCTTCATATACGGAAGCCAAAATTTTAGTAGAAGCAATACCTTCCAATTCGGGATTGGTGTCGGGAAAGGCATGACCGATATCTCCACGTCCGAGCGCTCCGATAAGGGCGTCGGTAATGGCATGAAGGAGAACATCCGCATCGGAATGCCCCTTGAGCCCACGCTCAAAGGGCAAGTGAACGCCCCCCACAATCAAGGAACGGCCTTCTACCAGCTCATGCACATCATAGCCTTGGCCAATTCGGATCATTTGAAACTTTCCTTTCTAAGGACTTGCCCTAAAATGAGGTCTTCTGGCGTTGTCATCTTCACATTCCAGTAAGAACCCGGAACCAGCCCCACCTTGACAGAGCTAAAAGTCTCCACGAGACTCGCATCATCCGTCCCCAAATAACCTGCCTGCAGAGCCTTCTTATGCACTTCCGCTAATAAAGCAGCTTCAAAAAATTGCGGCGTCTGAGCCGCCATCAAGCGCTCCCGTGGCACCGTTTGCTGAACACATCCAGCTTGCACTTCTTTAATGGTATCCTTAACAGGCACTGCCAGAATAGAATTAGGCTGACCCTTGAGGTCCTGGAGCTGGTCCGAACTGATGAAAGGGCGGGCTCCGTCATGAACCATAACCCAATCTGCGTCCACATGGGCCAAACCCAACCGCACTGAATCCTGACGTTCCGGTCCGCCCGTAACAAAAAGGACCTGTGGAGATAGATAATCCTCAAAGGCTGGTCTGTCCTCAGGACGGCCAACTAGCAAAATACGCTGGCAATCCGGATCCGCCTGAAAGACCTGCATGCTGTAAACAAAGATGGCTTGCCCGTCTAACTCTAAAAGAATTTTATTCCGGTCAGCCCCCATCCGGCGGCCTGAACCAGCCACCAGTAAAATGACATCATACTTCATCCAAACACCTTCTGCAAGACTTCTGAAATGCGGGTCACACCAATTACTTCAATTCCTTGGGGAAGTTTAACGCCCTGAAGGGAATTCTGAGGAACATAGACTTTTTTAAACCCTAATTTAGCAGCTTCTTGAATCCGCTGTTCCACGCGGTTAACCCGGCGGATTTCTCCTGTCAAGCCAATTTCTCCGATAAAGGCTTCATCTGGCTGTGTCGGTAAATCCTTGTAAGAGGAGGCAATCGCTACCGCAACCGCCAAGTCAATAGCCGGCTCATCTAGCTTAACCCCACCAGCTGACTTGAGATAGGCATCCTGGTTCTGCAAGAGTAAACCGGCCCGTTTCTCTAAAACGGCCATGATGAGACTGGCCCGATTAAAATCAAGACCCGTTGTGGTTCGCTTCGCATTCCCAAACATTGTTGGCGTCACCAAGGCCTGAACCTCCGCCAAAATGGGCCGAGTTCCTTCCATGGTTACCACAATAGAGGAACCAGTAGCCCCGTCCAAGCGTTCTTCTAAGAAAACCTGACTGGGATTTTGCACTTCCACCAAGCCTTCCGACTGCATCTCAAAAATCCCAATTTCATTGGTTGATCCAAAACGGTTTTTAACAGCCCGCAAAATTCGGAAAGTATGTTGGCGCTCCCCTTCAAAATAAAGAACCGTATCCACCATATGTTCCAAGGTTCGGGGACCTGCAAGCGTTCCCTCCTTGGTCATATGTCCAACAATGAAGGTTGCAATTTTATTGGTTTTGGCCAACTGCATCAGCTGATTGGTCACTTCCCGTACTTGACTGACAGAACCTTGGACGCTGGAGATATCTGGCGATAGGATTGTCTGAATCGAATCGATAATCAGATAGTCCGGTTTCAAACGCTCAACCTCTGTCCGAATACTATCCATATTGGTTTCAGCATAGAGATAGAAGTCTGAATCAGGATCCCCCAAACGCTCAGCCCGTAACTTGATTTGTTCAGCAGATTCTTCTCCACTAACGTAGAGAACGGTCCCCAGTTGTGCCAATTGGGTCGAAACTTGCAGGAGCAAGGTGGATTTCCCTATCCCCGGATCTCCCCCGATCAAGACTAGACTACCCGGAACCACCCCGCCACCAAGGACGCGGTTGAATTCTTCTAAGCCTGTCTTTGTCCGGGATACGTCGATGGAGGTCACCTGATTGAGTTTCATCGGTCTAGCCTTTTCACCCGTCAGACTCACGCGCGCATGCTTGACCTCAGCCTGTTCAATTTCTTCCACAAAAGAGGACCAAGCCCCACAATTTGGACAGCGGCCCATGTATTTTGGGGAGTGGTAATCACAGTTTTGACAAATAAAGGTTGATTTTTTCTTAGCCATGGGAACTCCTAACGACCCGTGGAACCAAAGCCGCCTTGGCGTTGGCCACTAGCCTGATCCCCATCCGCCAAGAGGAAGGGCACAAATACAGCTTGAACAATCCGTTCTCCTACTTCCAGAGAAACCAGCTGATCGGTAATATTCTGCATCTGGGCAAAGATGTGCCCCTCATTGGCTTCATTGCCATAGTAATCTCCGTCAATCACCCCGACGGAGTTAATCAAGACCAACCCCTTCTTGCGCGGGTTCGATGAACGATCATAAAGATAGAGCACTTCATTGGCTTGCATATAAGCCTTGACCCCCGTTGGAACCAGCTTGATTTCGCCCGGTTCAAGTACCATAGCCTCCGCAACTTTAAGGTCATAGCCAGCAGCCTGAGCCGTCTCTCGCTTTGGTAACAACTGACGATCACTGTAGTGACTGACTAATTCAAAACCACGTAAACGCATGACTTCCTCCTATTTCTCATTCCTTTTATTATACACTAAAGGAGAGAGTCCTTGGGTTTGAAAACTTACCCCGCATTCACTTGGCTTGACCAGAAGCTGAACGGAAGGCAGCGCCAATCACTCTCACCAAAGCCAGTCAATGCTGCCTTTTGGTATAATGGTTAGCAAGAGAAAGGAGCTCTTATGTTTTCAGACCTACCTGCCAGTTTTCTGCAGATGTCGGCGATTTTTTTATCCATTGTCATCGAAGCCTTACCTTTCGTGCTCCTTGGCAGCATTATTTCGGGCTTCATTGAAGTCTACTTGACACCCGAAAAAGTCGTTCGTTTTCTACCTCAAAACAAATTTTTGAATATCCTGATTGGGTCCTTTGCAGGCCTGATTTTTCCCTCTTGTGAATGTGGAATTGTCCCTATTATTCACCGCTTTCTCAAAAAGAAGGTGCCGACCTATACGGCCCTTCCCTTTTTGGTAACAGCCCCTGTGATAAATCCCATTGTCCTGTTTGCGACCTTTTCCGCCTTTGGGAACTCCTGGCTTTTTGCACTGACCCGCGCTTTAGGTTCGCTCATCTTAGCTCAAGTCCTAGGGATTCTCCTTGGCTTCGTCTGGACAGAGGACATCCTAACCAACCATCAGGAGAACTTGCCCTTGCACGGCCACAAGCACACAGACCAAGGACAGGGACACTTTTTTCAAGCCTGGGTTCATGCCCTTGATGAATTTTTCGATTCTGGCCGCTACTTGATCCTCGGTGCCCTTTTTGCCAGTAGTGTTCAGGTTTACGTACCTACGCGCATCCTGACCAGCATCTCCAGCAGTCCCTTCGTTGCCATACTCATCCTAATGGTGCTAAGTTTCCTTCTCTCCCTTTGCAGCGAAGCCGATGCCTTCATCGGATCCTCACTCTTGGGAACCTTCGGAATGGCACCCGTTATGGCTTTTCTAGTCATCGGTCCCGTCCTTGACATCAAAAACCTGCTCATGATGACCCGCGTTTTCAAAAAAACTTTCATTCGCAATTTCATCCTGGTCACCGTGCTTGTCGTATTCCTCTTTGCAGCTAGTTTGGAGGTGCTCCTATGATTCGTTTTCTCATTTTAGCCGGTTACTTCGAGCTCAGCCTCTACCTGACCTGGAGCGGCAAACTCGACCACTACATCAACCTGCACTATTCCTACTTAGCCTATCTCTCCATGGCCCTGACTTTCCTCTTGGCCCTCATTCAATTACGCCTCCTTTTGAAGGAAGAAAAAGAAAAGGGCTCATCCAGTCAACGATTGGCCTATCTAGTCCTAGCTATCCCTCTTCTAGTAGGCTTTCTCTTCCCCACCGTCAGCCTCGATTCCACGACTGTTTCGGCTAAGGGCTACCAATTTCCCCTAGCAGCAGGGACATCGGCAGAAATCCAGGCAGACGAAGGAACAACAAGTCAGTACCTGAAACCCGACACCAGTTCCTACTTCACCAAAAAAGCCTATGAGAATGAAATGCAGGCTGTAGCCGCCAAGTATCTCAAAGAAGATACCATCCAGGTGACTACACAGAACTATATGGAATTTATGGAAGCTCTCTACGATTATCCTGACCAGTTCCTGGGCAAGGAAGTCCAGATGAGCGGCTTTGTCTACAACGACCCCAAACAAACCCAGCAACAATTCCTCTTCCGTTTCGGGATTATCCACTGTATTGCAGACTCCGGTGTCTACGGACTCCTAACCACCGGCCAAGACCAATCCTACCCTGACAATACCTGGGTCTCCGCCAAGGGTAAAATTGCCATTCATTTCCATAAGGACCTCAACCAAAGCCTACCTACCTTGGAGCTGACAGACTGGACTCGCATTGATGAACCCACAAACCCCTATGTTTACCGAGAATTTTAACTTCGTCACCCTCAATATTAAAGCTTTAGACAAAAGTCTCAACTTTTCTACATCATTTAATAAAATTACTTTGATGCAGTGGTTGATTGGTGTTTTCCTTCGCTTTTATTGAGAGAACATTTCATGTTCTCTCATCCAGAAACTCAAAGAGTCAATTCCTGACTCTTTGACCTCCGAAAACAACCTAATCAACTGTACGGGGGTCGGACAACGAACTCTTCTCAATTGAGAGAGTTCTGTCCAACTCCTATTCGGCTGTGGTTTTAATTTGCCCATTTTCCAAGCGTACAATCCGCTCCAGCCTCTGAGCCAGATCCAAACGGTGTGTGATAACAACCAGTGTTTTATCCAAGTCCAAGAGACGGTCAAATACCCGCTCTTCCGTCTCTGGATCCAAGTGGCTGGTCGCCTCATCCAAAATGAGGAATTCAGCCCCTGTCAAAAGGGTCCGAGCTAGGGCTAAACGCTGAATCTGCCCAGTAGACAAAGCCGTCCCGTCCGTCCCGACTTGCGTATCCAATCCCATAGGCAAGGCTGCCACAAACTCCGCAGCTTCAACTAATCGTAAAACCTCCCACAAGTCAATCTCAGCTGTTCCGATCGCAGCCGCCCAGAGTAGATTCTCCCGTAAATTTCCTTGGAATAAGCCCGCATTTTGAGCCAGATACTGGACTTGCCTCCGCAGGTCACGAGGATTCATACGAGAAAAATCTTGTCCGGCCAGCATGACCTGCCCTTCCAAAGGTTGGTAGAATCCAACCAGCAATTTGGCGAGACTGGTTTTGCCAGAGCCGGATATCCCCAGAATACCTAGTTTCTGCCCACGAGGAATCTCCAAATTCACAGCTTTAAGGAGCGGACTTCCGTAATCATAGGCAAAGCTAACATTCCGCACTGATAAACCACTTTGATCGCCAACCAAAGATTCTTGTCCGCTCCCTTTTCCCTGTGGCACTTGATAGACCTCCTGTAGACGCTGATAGGCCACTTGAGCCTTTTGGACCTGTACTTGAACCTGGAGTAGGTTTTCCAAAGGCCCTGTAAAATAAGCCAAGAGACTGGTGAATGTCAGGAGTTGGCCCAGGCTCAGATGCCCCTTGAGAATCAGGTGAGAGCCCCACCAAAAGATTGCCACCGTTGTCCCTAGTTGCAAGGCGCTTTTGAGGGCAGCCTGAATCTGTTCGGCACAACTGTAGGCGCAGATCTTGTCCCAAAAGTTTTCCAAGTAGTCCTTATTCTGAACCAGGGCTCCCTCTTCAATCCCCAAAGCCTTGAGGGTCTCCATGTCTTTGATATGATCCATCAAACTAGAGGCTAGTTGGGAGCCCGCCTCCAATTGTTCCTGATGATAGCCCTTAAATTTTTTCTGAAAGGCAAAAAATAATAGGGTGTAGAGAGGGACCAAAAGCAAGGCCAGTAGAAAGAGCTGCGGCGATTGCGAAGCAAGGGCAAGGCTTAGACTAACCAAGGTTAGACCATCTAAGAGCAGAGTAAGGCCCAACGAGGCTAAAGCTTCAATGATTTGGTTGGCGTCTGTGAAGCGAGAGAGAATTTCGCCGCTACGGCGCGTGGTGAAAAAGCTCATCGGCAAACTGAAAACATGAGCTAGATAATCCTCCAGCAACTTTAGCGAAAGCTGGCGACTCAAGAGGACCAAGGGATATTGTTTGCAAAATTGCAGAAAGGCTTGAAGGACTGCTGCAAAAAGCAAACACGCACTTAGGCGACTAATCCAGTCCATACGGCCTTGTGGCAAGAAGGTGTCCACAATCCACTGCAAACCATAAGAAGACAAAATAGTGACAAGGGTCAGGCAGAAACTCATGATAACAATGACTGTAAAAAGGCCCCGCTCCTGAAAAAGCAGACGAAAAAGTGACCAGAAGGATGCTTCCTTCCGCTTCTGAGCCCGATAGTCCGGACCTGGCTCGAAGAACAGAGCAACACCTGTCCATTCCTTTAAAAATACAGCATGACTCCGTTCCACCAAGCCCACCTGCGGATCTGGGTCGGCTAGGTAAACACTGGTATCTGTCACCCGATAAACCACATAGTAATGCAAAAACTTCTCGTCCTTCACCACATGAACCAAAGCCGGCTTCTCCGCCACCCCACTTGCAAGATTCTCCAAATCCAATTTTAAAGGCTGACAGATCAATCCCAATTCTTCCCCAGCTTTGACCAGACCATAGGCTGTCGTCCCATTTAAACCCGTTTTGCTTAAGGTCCGCAAATAGGCCAGGGAATAATCTGAACCATAGTAGCTCAAAAGCATGGCCAAACAAGCCACCCCACAATCCTTCCAGTCCACCTGCATCCGATAGTCTTTTTTCGAAAACATAAGATCCCTCCTACTTATTGATTCGGAAGAGAAATGAAAAAGAGGATAGGTAATAAAATCCTAACCTCTTAATTTTAGTCACCGGAAATTGCTCAGCAATAGATGACCTTCAACTTATGAAATGGCCAATCACACTAGCAGGTGTATCTAAAAACCCTTTTGATACGTTCAATTGGATACAGCAACACAAGGATAGCTTAATTTATCTCGAACAGTCTGAAACAAATCTATAATTTTGTCTGGTGTATCTTGGGAAAATGTATAGTGTATTACTCCATGGTTCATTTCACCCGCAACAATTCAAGGACGAATTTGGCGGTGAAAAATCACCGTTTCTCTATTGGGAATAGCCATCACTTCCATGAACAGACCTCCTCTACTTTTTGAAATAACGCTGGATCAACATTTTTAGCTCCTAAGACAGCAACATCAGCCACTAACTCGTTCACGTTACCCATTCGAAATGCATCTTCAGCATTTGGACTAATCTTTAATAAATAATTAAAATCACAATTCATTTGCCCCTTAACATAGGAATAGAGCGAAGTATTGAGGGCAAACATAGCTTCTTCAATAGTATTGTAGCTCTTTTTATAAGCTTTGTAAAATCGTTTTGCGGAATCCCAGTGTCTTTTATGGGTCAATTCATGAACCAATGTATCTCTCACATTTCTAGCCGCAAAGTACCCATCGGCCAAAATATTTGAAAACAATTGATCAGAATTAAGAACATCGCTGACAAACAGTATATCTTTCTTGTAATTATAACCCGCAAAGAATATTTTTCATTTGACAACTATTCCCAATCCTGTATAATAAAGATACAGAGATGACGTTCATAGCAACGCCAAAGCCCTTGATTTGTGTCAGAAATCAAGGGCTTTTTTACGTTCTTAAAAGATTAACGGACGTTTTTTAGGCTGGCCATACTGGTTGTCCTTCCTATTCAGCCATTTGCAGATAAAATAGAGCAGAATGCCAGATATTATATCTGCTACGATAGCAAGTAAGACATCAGAGATGACATCTATGAGCAACACCTCCTTTCCAGCAAAGAATTGCTCAAGGTTAAGCATTGCACTTACAAATAGAACATAAAATGAAAACCATTCCATTTCAAAACCTAGAGCTCTTGAACATTTTTTATGGATAACTCTCCCTATTCCAAACGCTTTCGCTATTCTCAGACTCTTACTGGTTCGATTTTAAAATCACGTAAACTAGAAGTCTTTAAAAAAAGACCTAGGTTTTTACACCTAGATCTGACTTTACATCTATCTTAATCCTTATTCAAAAACGAATTGATTTTTATAGAGTCCCGCATAGAAGCCATCTTGGGCCAACAAGGCTTGATGGTTTCCGCGTTCGATGACTTGGCCATCTTTAAGGACGATGATTTCATCCGCATTCAAAATAGTCTTGAGGCGGTGAGCAATGACAAAGCTGGTTCGACCAGCCACAATAGCTTCCATAGCACTTTGAATCTTAGCCTCCGTCACGGTATCCACGTTGGAGGTCGCTTCATCCAGAATTAAGACTTGTGGGTCTGTCATCAGGGTTCGAGCGATGGAGATTAGCTGCTTCTGTCCAGTTGAGAAGACATTTTGCTCGTCGTCAACCAGGGTATCATAGCCATCCGGCAGGCTCATGATAAAGTCATGGATGTGGGTTGCTTTGGCAGCAGCTTCTACCATTTCTTGAGGAGCATCTGGAACTCCAAACCGGATGTTATCGCGAATGGTTCCACTAAAGAGAACCGATTCCTGAAGAACAATCCCGACATTTTGCCGGAGGCTATCCAGGTCATACTCCCGAATATCGCGGCCATCAAACTGGATGGAACCTGCGTCTACATCGTAGAAACGGTTGATCAAGTTCATGATGGTGGTCTTACCTGAACCAGTCGGTCCAACAACGGCCACCATTTTGCCTTTAGGAGCAGAAATGCTGACGTCTTTCAAAACCTTTTGACCCGGTAGGTAACCGAAATCGATCCCTTGAATAGCCACTCCTTCTTTCAGCTCTGTAAAATGAGGGGCATGGACTGGACGAACTTCTTCGGCTTCGTCGAACATTTCCTGAATCCGTCCAGCCCCTGTGAAGGCCAACTGCAATTCTGCCCAACTCGAAGCCACTTGCATAATCGGTTGGTAATATTGTTGGGAATATTGGACGAAGGTTACGACCAAACCAAGAGCCGCAGCCGTCGTCATGGATGTGTCATTTAAGAGTAGGTTAGATCCGACAAAGATGACAATGGCCGTATTAATCAAACTCATCCCGTTCATAACAGGAAAGAGCATCCCTGCAAAGAGCCGCCCTCTGAAGGTAGCCTCTCGCACCCGATCATTCAAGACCACAAAACCCTCAATCGCCTCCTCTTGCACCCCTTGCACAATAATTGCCTTTTGCCCTGAAATTTTCTCATCCATATAAGCATTCAGCTTACTTACCTCAGCCTGTTGCAAGTTGGTGTACTTGCGCGCCATTCTTACAATAAAAACTAAAAGAAGAAGGGCGATTGGAGTAGAAGCTACGGTTACCCAGGCCAATTGCGTGTTCTGAACAAACATCATCCAGACCAAGCCAATATACAAGGCGATGTTTGAAACCACCTGCGTCAAGCTTTGATTAAAGGAGTTTTGAATATTGTCCAAATCGGAAGTAAAGCGAGACAAGATGTCCCCATCCTTGTGCTGGTCAAAAAAGGCCACCGTCAAACGCTCCAATTTCCCAAAGAGACCTTTTCGCATCCGGTTGGTTGAATGGGCCACAATACGAGTAAAGAGCAAGGTATAAATCAACATGGAAACAGTGGTAAACACATAAGTCAAAAAGAGTTTCCACATAACCGAACCGAAGGCTTCCATGCTTGGTGCAACCATTTTAGCTCCAGTTGCTTCACTAATTGCCTGGGCCTCAAAATACCCTTGTACCCAGTTTCCTAATTCCGCCAAAGCATCCCCAAGAAAGACAGGTGCCTGCACTTGGAGATAGGTGGAGGCAATAATGGCTAAGAAAATCAAGAGAAAGGATAATTTATAGCGTTTAAAGTAAAACCAGAAAAAACGTGCGGTTTTCATGTTAGGCCTCCTTTCCTTTTTGTGTTTCGTAAATTTCACGGTAGACATCATTCGTAGCAACCAGCTCCGCGTGAGTTCCTTCCCCAATCAAGCGCCCTTCATCCAGAACCAGGATTTTGTCCGCCTTGACAACGGAAGAAATTTTCTGGGCAATGATGACAGTAGTTGTCCCTTTTAGGTCCTTATTCAAAGCTTCCTGAACCAGCTTCTCGGATTTTGCATCCAAAGCAGAAGTCGAATCATCCAAAATCAAAACTTTTGGCTTACCGATTACTCCACGCGCAATGCTCATCCGCTGCTTCTGACCACCTGAAAAGTTATTCCCACGCTCTTCTACCTGGCTATCATAATTGGCATCCATGCGATCGATGAACTCCTTAGCCTGAGCAATACTGGCAGCTCGCTCCATGGCAGTAGCGTCCGCGTCAGCATCCCCTTGACGAAGATTGTCAGCAATAGTTCCACTAAAGAGGATGGCTTTCTGCAAGACGATGGAGACCGTCTTACGGACTGTTTCCTGACTCAAATCGCGCAAGTCGCGACCACCAATGGTGATTTTCCCTTCTTGTGGATCAAAAAGGCGCGGAATGAGTTGGGCTAAGGTAGATTTCCCAGCTCCAGTGGCTCCAACAACCCCAATCATCTGACCTGGCTCCACACTGAAGCTAATATCCTTGAGGATTGGATCCGTATCATGCGGGTAAGTGAAGGTCACGTGATCAAAGACCAAACTCCCCTCTAGATCCTCAAACTCAGTTTCCTTAAAGGTCATAGCTGGTTCCGTACCTAGAACTTCCTGAATCCGTCCAAGGGCAATAAAAGCCCGGCTGGCCTGCATTCCCATAAAGCTCACCATGATGATCGAGAACATAATCTGCATCATGTAGGTCATAAAGGAGGCGATATTCCCAATCGCTTCTGGCTCGGTATCAACAATCTGAGACACCATATAGATGGAGAGGAAGGTCGCCATATAAGCAATAAAGGTCACCGCTGGCATCATGATCGAGAAACCGTAGCCGATAAAGAGGTTCAAATTCAAGAGATCATTGGACACCTCTTTAAACTTAGCATACTGAGCCTTTTCCTGAACGAAGGACTTGACCACCCGAACTCCGCGGAGGTTCTCCTTGGCAATGGCATTAATCTTATCCATTAGGGTTTGGAAGAGACCAAACCGTGGTCCCATCTGACTCATGATTACACCCATAACAGTCGCAATACCTAGAACCATCAAAACCAATACCCACCAGAGACTTGGTAGCGTCCGGACAGCCATAATAAATGCTCCGAAAAAGAGAATCGGCAAGCGCAGCAAGACCTGGAAAAGCATCATCATCAAATTCTGAATCTGCGTCACATCATTGGTCATGCGCACAACCAGATTTCCAGCATTGAATTCCTCAATATTGGCATAGGAGAATGTTTGGATTTTACGGAAGGTCGCCTCCCTCAAATCCGCCGATACTCCTTGGGCAATCTTGGCCGCTAAAATGGTATTGATGACCCCCGCTAGCAAACCTGCTCCGGCAATCACCAAGAGCCAAACACCGATGGATGAAATCTTATCCTGGTTATTCTCTAAGACCGCAGCTAAGACATCACTCAAATAACTTGGTTGCATAAGGGAACTAGCCACGATGACAATGACCATGAGTACAGATCCCAATACATACCATTTATAAGGCTTTAGTGCCTGTTTTAGCATGTTTTCCTCCTTCATTCCATAAAAAAGCTCCTGGTCCATAATCATGGACAGGACACTCTCTTCTCATTAATGTATCCTAGAATCTTACCATAAATTCCTAAGCCCTGCAAGCCTCTGATTGTTTTTAAATCCCATTAGATTATGATAAAATGAAAAGGAAAACAACGAAGGAAGGAACTATGGAAAAACAAATCATTACCATCCTAGGACCCGGGTCTTGGGGAACTGCTCTAGCCCAGGTCTTAGATGACAATGGCCATGAGGTCCGATTATGGGGCAACGCCCCTGAACAAGTTGAGGAAATTAATACCCAACACCAAAATACCCGCTATTTCCAAGATATCACGCTATCCCCAAGTATCAGAGCTTATAGCGACTTGGACCAAGCCTTAGCAGATACTCAGGCTGTCCTTTTTGTCGTCCCAACCAAGGTTACACGCCTAGTTGCCCAACAAGTCGCAGCCAGTCTGGACCATTCAGTCACAGTCCTGCACGCCTCCAAAGGATTGGAGCCTGGCAGCCATAAGCGTTTGTCTACAATATTGGAAGAGGAAATCCCTGCCAATCTCCGCTCGGAAATCGTCGTTGTTTCTGGACCGAGTCACGCGGAAGAAGCCGTTGTTCGAGACATCACGCTGATTACGGCTGCTTCAAAAGATTTAGACGCTGCACGCTACGCCCAAGCACTTTTCAGTAATTCCTACTTCCGCCTCTATACCAACACCGATGTTATCGGCGTTGAAACCGCAGGCGCCCTCAAGAACATTATCGCAGTCGGTGCAGGTGTCCTAGCTGGCCTGGGCTACGGTGATAACGCTAAAGCTGCGATCATCACGCGCGGACTAGCCGAAATCACCCGTTTAGGAGTCCAGATGGGGGCAGACCCACTAACCTACAGTGGCTTGTCCGGTGTTGGGGACCTCATCGTTACAGGTACCTCCAAACACTCCCGCAACTGGCGAGCGGGTTATGCTCTTGGACAAGGACAAGATTTGGAATCCATCGAAGCTTCCATGGGCATGGTCATCGAAGGTCTATCCACAACCAAGGTTGCCTATGAGTTAGCTCAAGAACTTGGGGTTTACATGCCTATCACCCAAGGAATTTACAAAGTTATTTATGAAAATCGTCCCATCAAAGAGGCCATCACTGAAATGATGACTAATGAATTTAAAGAAGAAAACGAATGGAGTTAAACATGAATAAAAAAGTCAGAAAAGCCGTTATCCCTGCAGCTGGACTCGGTACTCGCTTCTTACCAGCGACCAAGGCCCTTGCCAAAGAAATGTTGCCCATTGTTGATAAACCAACCATCCAATTTATCGTTGAAGAAGCCCTTCAATCCGGTATTGAAGAAATCTTGGTTGTCACCGGTAAGGCCAAACGCTCCATTGAAGACCACTTCGATTCAAACTTTGAATTGGAATATAACCTAAAAGAAAAAGGAAAAGATGAGCTCCTCAAGCTTGTCGACGAGACAACTGGTATCCGCCTACACTTCATCCGTCAAAGCCATCCGCGTGGACTCGGAGATGCGGTTTTGCAAGCCAAGGCCTTCGTAGGGAACGAGCCTTTTGTGGTTATGTTGGGAGACGACCTCATGGAAGACAAGGTACCTCTCACACGCCAATTGATGGATGACTATGACAAAACGCACGCATCTACTATTGCTGTTATGCAAGTCCCACACGAGGAGGTCTCCGCATACGGAGTGATCGCCCCTCAAGGAAAAGGTACAAACGGACTTTACTCCGTGGAAACCTTTGTGGAAAAACCAGCTCCTCAAGATGCTCCTAGTGACTTGGCGATCATCGGGCGCTACCTCTTGACCCCAGAAATTTTCAATATCTTGGAAACCCAAGCGCCAGGTGCAGGGAATGAAATCCAACTAACGGACGCTATCGATACCCTCAATAAAACCCAACGTGTTTTTGCCCGTGAATTCAAAGGGAAACGTTACGACGTCGGCGATAAATATGGCTACATGAAAACTTCTATCGAGTATGCCCTCCGTCACCCACAAGTCAAAGATGACCTTAAACAATACATCATTGACCTTGGAAAAGTGTTAGAAAAAGCAGACCGCCCTCATAAAAAATTAAAATAAAGCCACAGAACAAAATCAAAAACCACAGCTAGGTTCCAACAAGTCATCTTGTGAGAGCCAGCTGTGGTTTTTGTCGGTTAAACTCTTTGAAAATTTAAGCGTTGTCCAGCCTCTTTAAATGTTATACTCTTTTAGTTTATCTTTTATTACTGTGTTAGCTCGCCTTGCCGTACTTCAGTACTGTCTACGACTCGCTGCCTTGTACTAAAAGCAAACTAAAAGACTATAAATCTCTACAAAACTGTAGCCAAGGTGATTAAAAACAAGCCAACGTAGACACCTAGGCCTAGCAGTTGGCCTCTACGACCATGAACGAGCCCATAGGGATGTAGGGGGAGCGATAGGGCCAAACAAGCTCCTCCCACAAGACCTCCCAAGTGTCCTGCAAGACTGACGCCGGGTGCCAAACTAAAGACCAGGTTCATGACTAAGAGAGGGAGATAGGATTGGCCTAAATGTTGAAGATAGGGATTTGGAAGCCAACGAAGGACTACCAAAATGGTAAAGAGACCATAGATAGAGGTTGAAGCCCCCGCTACAATCACCTCTGGACTAAAGACGAGACAGAACAGATTCCCCATCAGCCCTGCCAAAAGGTACATGAAGAAAAAGCGGACGGATCCATAAAGTCTTTCGATTTGCTGACCAAGGAAATAGATGGTTAAGGTGTTGGAGAAAAAGTGCATAAAACCAATATGCACAAAAATCGCTGAAAGAAGACGATAGGATTGGCCTAAATCCCAGTGGATCAAAGGGGGATAAAGAGCCCCAAACTGAATCAACAAGCGAGCATCCTCTACCGCACCACCAGACACGATATACATGAGCAGAAAGACGAGGCAGTTAAGGGCTACAAAAACACAGGTAACAGGACTATATTTCAATTGAGACATCATCGATAAGAAGCTCCTTTACAGCTTGATCATGGTTTTCAGGGGTGAAGTCGGCTAATTGTTGGCCGTAGACCGTAGACACGGTCCAACCAGGGAAATCGGCCAAGATACGGTCATAAAAACCTCCCCCGTAACCGATTCGATAGCCATCTTTCCGAAAGACAAGACCGGGTACATGAAGTACATCAATATCCATTAGCTTAAGGTCTGGATCAGGAAGGTTCGTCGGCTCTAAAATTCCATAGACACCTGCTCTCAAGGAACTAGCCTCATAATCCACAAAGACCATGTGACCTGGGCCTAAAACCTTGGGAACTAGCAGACGTTTGCCATCCAAGTGCGCTTGTTTCAACAGGGCTTGCGTATCGACCTCATGGCTGAGGGACAGGTAGGTGGCCACCACTTCCGCCTGCTGATAGGCCGGTGAAGCTAGCAACTTGCCCATTAACCGCTGATCGGCAAGCCTTTTTCTTTCTGGAGACAGTTGTTTCAGAGCCTCTAGCCCCTTTTTTCGTAAGATTTTTTTCATATTCCTATCATAACACAAAATAGCGGTTGGCTAAGCCAACCGCCGTGGTTCTTAATAAAGTCCGTAAACAAGGACGGCTAAAATCGCACCTAGGAAAGGCCCAACCACTGGAATCCAAGCATAGGACCAATCGCCGTCACCCTTGTGGGAGATTGGGAGGATGGAGTGAACCAAACGTGGGCCCAAATCTCGAGCTGGATTAATGGCGTAACCGGTTGTTCCTCCAAGGGACAGACCAACACCAATAATGAGGGCTGCAACAGACAAGGTTGACACGCCAGCTGCGATGTTCGCTGTTCCCATGGCCAAGAGTGTCAAGACAAGAACAAAGGTCCCCAAGATTTCAGAAATCAAGTTGGAAACATTGTCTCGAAGAGCTGGACCAGTCGCAAAGGTTCCCAAGATAGCTGCTGGATCCTCTGCTGCATCGTAATGGGGCTTATACATGAGCCAAACCAGAATTTGACCAAACATAGCACCAAGGAACTGGGCAAGGACATAAGTTCCAAAGGATGCCCATGGTAGTGAGCCATTGAGAGCCATGGCTAGAGAAACAGCTGGATTGAGGTGGGCTGGGGACAGACTACTCACCGCAAAAGCCGCAATCGCAACTGCCAGACCCCAACCGGCTGTAATAACAATCCAACCCGCATCATGGTTCTTGGTTTTAGGAAGCACAACCCCTGCTACCACCCCATTCCCTAAAAGAATGAGCAGGGCCGTTCCTAGAAATTCTCCTAAAAATTCGTTCGACATATTGTGTATTCTCCTTATGCCTTCAATGAGGCTAAATCATTTTCTGCAAGGCTGACTGCCAACTCTTCTTGGTAAGCAGCCTTTTCTTCTGGGCTCCATTCATAGTAACGAGCCATTTCTTCAACGACAGCATCCTTGATACCGTCCACTTGCTCTCGCTTGAAGAGCATGTAATTGGTGCGGCGAAGCAAGAAGTCTACGGGACTCAAGGTCAACTCATTTTGCATCGCATAGTGGAGGGATAGTGTATCCGCCAAACTCAAACCTGGAGCAGCTTGAACCGATTGGGCCAAGGCATAAACTTTCGGTGCATTTGAACCATACAAGTTGGCCAAATACTTAGCCTCATCCTTGTCCAAACCACGCGCCACACCCAATTGCACAAAGACTTCCAATTCCGCTTCGACATTATGTGGATTGAGTTCCCCACCAGAGACCGGATAGGTCTTAGAATGCACCAAGGTGAAGGACCGTTGGAATTCCTCCGCCAGAATTTGCAGGATTAACTCCATCGCTCCCTCTGCCATTTTGCGGTAGTCCGTAATCTTACCACCCGCCAAGGTTAGGAGACCATTTGGATCGCGCTCCAAACTGGAACCGCGCGATACAGCAGACGGATCCAAACTTTTCTCAGATGTAGAGGATTCCATTTTGCTAAGAACATGCTCCACGTCTTCCCTTGTTTTTTCTTTGGCAAGATAAGCTTGAACGGCTCCAATCAACTGTTCAAAGCTATCGTCGCTAAGGGAACCATTATCGCCACCATTGTAATCAGAAGCATTATTGCCCGCAATCAATGGCCGCAGACCAGCCCAACCGCTTTCAATATCCGCAACGGTCAAGTGAGCCTCTGGGAAACGATGGTTAACAATCTGCAAGAGGTAATCCACATCCTCTTTTTCCACACGAGGATGAGCCAAATCCCCTTGGTAGTCGGTATCCGTTGTTCCAAAATAAGTTTTATTTTCACGCGGAAGAACAAAAATCATCCGACCATCTGCCAAACCGGAGTCAAAATAAACCGGCTGACTAACCTTGAGACGACTAGAATCCACCACCAAGTGAACCCCCTTGGTTGGACGCATCAAACTAAAGGCTTGCTCAGGATTGCTGAGGTTACGAACTTGGTCAGACCAAGGTCCGGTTGTGTTAATCACCAGACGAGCCCGAA
Organism: Streptococcus sp. 121; assembly: GCF_016458205.1. Lineage (GTDB taxonomy): Bacteria > Bacillota > Bacilli > Lactobacillales > Streptococcaceae > Streptococcus. The sequence continues at coordinate 47,106 of NZ_JAEMED010000003.1, forward strand.
TTTCTAAGGTTTCATCTGTCAATAAATCACGCGCCTGAACTCCGACAATCTGATCTCCTTCAAAGAGGAAGCCTTCTGCTTTGACATGATTGGCTAGATAAGCCCCATCTTGATTGGCCCGTTTTAGATTTTCAATCACCAAGCGGGCATCATTATTACGGAAATCGAGGTAGACACCGCCACCTACCAATCCTTCTTTCCGCAGGTCAGGTTCCCGCTCCAACACTTGTTCCCGACTGAGAACTTGGTTGGCAACGGAAGAACCATTGACCCCAGCCAAAAGGTCATACAAATCCATAGCCACTTTCAAACGGAAAAGATTGAAGGTAGCTCCTGGTTCATCATAAACTGGAAGCAACATTGGATCCGGCTTAGGAATATGTGGGGCAATGCGTTGCACTACCGCCCGCTCGCTCACCGTATCTGACACAACCTCCACATCAAATTGTTTGAGGTAGCGGAGACCTCCGTGAACCAATTTAGTAGAGCGACTGGAGGTCCCCTCCGCAAAGTCTTGCATCTCAATCAAACCAGTGTCCAAACCAGATGCGGCCGCTTGTAAAGCTAACCCAGCTCCAGTTATTCCTCCACCAATGATCAACAAATCCAGTGTTTGCTCTTGCATTTTTTCCAATGCCCGTGTTCGGGTACGTTTTGAAAATTCCATGGTCAATACCTATTCCTATCTAGAGATTGAGACAAAAGTCTCAAACTTCCTAATTTAGTTAGTAAAATCACTTTGACGCAGTGGTTGATTGGTTTTTTCGTTCTCTTTTATTGAGAGAACATTTCATGTTCTCTCATCCAAAAGCTCAAAGAGTCAATTCCTGACTCTTTGACTTCCGAAAACAACCTAATCAACTGTGCGGAGGTGGGACTACGAACGATTTTTACAATTAAAATCGTTCTGTCCCACTCTCAAGTCCAAGTTCGTTGATTACTAAATTTGAAGCCTGAATAAAAGGTCCACTGAACCTTTTATTCAGGGAGCTTCTGACACTTAAGCCTCACTATCGTCCGCAAAGACGCGCGTCGCTTTGACAGCTTTTTTCCAACCCTTGTAGAGTTGTTCCTTACGCGCTTCGTTCATAGATGGCTCGAAGAGCTGTCCTGTTTCGTTTAAGGTTTTTAACTCGTCCAAGTCTTGCCAATAACCGACAGCCAATCCAGCCAAGAAGGCTGCTCCCAAGGCTGTTGTTTCAAGGTTCTTGGCACGTGCAATATCAATGCCCAAGATATCCGCTTGGAATTGCATCAAGAAATTATTCATGGCTGCCCCGCCATCAACCTTGAGGAGGTGAATAGCCGTTTCTGCATCCACTTGCATGGTGTCGATGATATCTCGAACCTGGTAAGCAATGGACTGAAGGGTCGCCTTAATAAAGTCTTCCTTGCTAGTGCCACGTGTCAAGCCAAAGACGGATCCACGGGCATTTTGATCCCAATAAGGAGCTCCCAAACCGGTAAAGGCAGGTACCACATAGACTTCATCGTTACTTTGAGAAGCAAGGGCTAGGCTCTCTGATTCTGGAGAGGCTTCAATCATCCGCAAACCATCCCGTAACCATTGAATCGCTGAACCGGCAATAAAGATCGAACCTTCAAGGGCATAGTACACCTTACCATTAATACCATAGGCAATAGTCGTCAAGAGATTGTTTTGAGACAACTGCATCTTCTCACCGGTATTCATGATGATGAAGGAACCAGTTCCATAGGTATTTTTCACCATTCCTGGTTCAAAGGCTAATTGACCAAAGAGGGCTGCTTGTTGGTCCCCAGCCATACCAGAAATCGGCACTTCTCCTCCATAGAAATGGAAAGGAGCTGTTTTGCCATAAATCTCAGAGTTGGAGCGAACCTCCGGCAACATAGCCTTTGGAATATTCAAGATTTCAAGGATCTCATCATCCCACTCCAAGGTCTCGATATTGTAAAGCATGGTCCGAGCCGCATTGGAATAGTCTGTCACATGAGAAGCCCCGTCAGTCAATTTCCAAACCAACCAGGTGTCAATCGTTCCAAAGAGCAACTCACCTTTTTCAGCTCGTTCTTGAGCTCCTGGAACCTGGTCCAAAATCCAACGCACCTTGGTTGCTGAGAAGTACGCGTCAATCACCAAACCCGTTTTCTTATGGAAGAGCTCTGTATAGCCATCCTGCTTCAACTGTTCTGCCAAAGGCGCTGTTTGACGAGATTGCCATACAATCGCATTGTAGATTGGTAGCCCTGTTTTCTTATCCCAGACCACCGTGGTTTCCCGCTGATTGGTAATCCCGATTGCCGCCACCTGACTTGGTTTAACACCACTCTCAATAAAGGCACCCGCAATGACAGACTGAACAGAGGTCCAGATTTCATTGGCATTGTGCTCTACCCAGCCAGCCTCTGGGAAAATCTGCGTAAACTCCTTCTGACTGCTGGCAACCTTCTCTCCCTTTTTATTGAAAAGAATCGCCCGCGAACTCGTCGTCCCCTGGTCAATGGCCATAATATATGTTTCAGTCATGATCGACCTCCTAAGGTTTTAGTATGACTTTAGTATATCAAACGCTTTCATTCGCATCCTATCAACTTTTTTGCTTTTATAAAAAAAACTGATAGGATTTTGTGATGTTTTCACAAAATCCTATCAGTTTGAAGAAGTTCACGAATGACTTCCAGGTCATAGCCTAACAAATCTCCTTGGAGGACATAGAGGGGCTGGGTAGGATAAGTCCGCCAAGCGGCATCCGTAACAACCAGACTATACTCCATCCCTGCTTGATAGGTTTCCACTTCAATTAAACGGTTGTGTTGCAGGTACTGTTTGAGGGTCCGAACCATCCGCGCCAAGACCAAAGGTGACCGGTAAGAATCCACCGCCAGTCGCTTAATGGGTTGTTTCAAGTCTCCCAGATAATCCAAAATCTGAACAAAATCCCATTCAAAAGCTAAGAGGCGACTATCCCCATCGTCCACTAAACGCAAAGCCAGAGAACGAGACACATCTACTGTAATCCAGGATTGAGGATAGAGTCGGGTATAAGAGCGTAAAGCTCCCTCTACTTCCCAAGGGACAAGTCCTCCTTCAAAGAAATAGACCTGACTAGCCAAGCGGCCCAAGTCATCTAAAACAGGGCCTGGTCCTTGAGGAGACACCCCTAATTCTTTCAGAGCCTGGAGTAATTCTGTCACCTTATCCTGAATCGGACCCCCAAAAGCCAAGAATTTCTCCATCTCCCGACTAGACAAGAGACCCTGTCCCAATAGAAAGGCAAACAAAAGGCTCAGCTCAGACGAATCCCAATCCAAGCTTGCCAAACGGCTTGTTAACTGCTGAAAGGTTGGGTGTTCCTGATACAACCGCAACTCTGCTGACAATTTCTGCTGAAAGCGCTGGCGTAGCTGAGACAAAGACCACCAAATCGCCAAGTCCAGTCCCGGATCCTTCTGAATCACCGACTCAACCACAGCTTGAAACTGCTGATAGTCTGCCTGTTGCTGGATTCTAGCAAAATCCTCTGCTTGGGTCATTCCTCGCAGGAGTTCAAAGGCCAAGTACCGCACCTGCACTTCACTCCCTCGCAAACGGCCATTTTGAATGGCCAATCCAAATTCCTCCAATAACTGGTTGAGGCCTAGCAGCTGGCGGTTCAAGGTTGCTTCACTGATTTGAAAACGAGCGGCTAGCGTCTGAATACTGAAAACCTGCTGGGACCAAACAGCTTCCAAGATTCGAAAACGCAGAGAGCGCCGTAACAAAATCCCTGTCACAGCCGGCAAACGAAAATCTCGCCCCGCCTGTAAGCGCAAAAGGTCCCCTTCTAGGCTCAGATGAGCTCCTAGACTTTCTCGGTCTAGGAGCTCATTTAATTCCTCTAAATATTTCAAAAAAGTTTTTCGGGATAAACCCGTTCGAGCCTGAAGCTCTCCCAGAGACAAAGGTCCACCCTCCTGTAGGAGGGTGGTGATTATCCGATAGGAAGCCGCTGCTACCTTGTCCATTAACTGTGCACAATCCATTTTATACTCCCAAGTGAGACTGCGCGTCGCCGCCTCTTCTCTTTTCACAAAATCAAACCTTCTCCTCTTCGATGGAAAGCAAAACCATGGAGGGAAGAATCAACATAGAGGCCACAAAGAGAGACCAATGGGGCTCCAAGCCTAAAAATGCCAAGCTCAGTAAGATGGAGGCCAAAGGCTCACTGGCTCCGACGACCGAAATAACCAAAGGCGAAACCAGCTTCAGAGCCTGCAAGAGAATCCAGAAAGACAAGGCAGTCCCAAAGAGAGCAATGATCGCCGAAATAGAAAGGCTGATTGCGTCCACCTGGAAGGTCACCTGCCAAACAGGATAGAGAAAGTTGGAAAAGGCGCCTGCTACCAAGAGACCCCACCCCAAGGTATAAAGGGAGCCAAAGCGATTCATAAAATAGGTTGGCAAGGTTGTATTAAAAAGAATTCCCACAGCACTCAAGAGTCCCGCTACCAAAGCCTTGGGACTAATAGAGAGTTGACTCAGATCCCCCTCACTCACTAGCAAGGCCACTCCAATCATGGTCAACACCACATAGAGAATGGATTTTCCAGAAACTGGATGCTTTTTCCACAGGGCTGTGTATAGCAAAATAAAGACGGGTGCTGTAAACTGTAAAATTGTAGCTGTAGCCGCATTCGAATGTTGAATACAGAGGTAAAAGAAGTACTGAACTGAAAAGAGCCCCAAAATCGTATAGGCAAAAAAACGAGGCAACTTTTTCGGGTCTTGCCAAATACTCCAGAGACCTGCTGGATCTTGGACATAAGCCAAAATCAATAAGACGAGTCCGCCAATCAAAAGACGCATGGAGGTAATCCAACCCGTTTCCACTGTGTAATGGGAAAAAAAGTATTGACCAATAATTCCACACAACCCCCAGACAATACCCGATAAAATTCCATAAAGTGTTCCTTGGATAATCCTTTGCTTTTGATTTTTCATCCTTTCACCTCCTCATCTTTACTATACCATAAGTCTATCTTTCCGTTAAGATGGAGAAAGAAAAAAAGAACCCAGCTGGGCTCTTAATCTGGAAATAATAGAAAGGATTATCAAACCGTCTGGGGAGAGACTGTTTGAACCCGAGCCTAGAAATAAGAAGCGAGGACATTCTAACGTCATCAACAAATACCAATTTCTCCATGGCTCAAGAATGTTGTGAAAGACATTCACAAGATTAGTATAGCAAAATGAAACAGCCACAGCCAAACTGTCCCGCTTCCGCAACACCCTTCATGGGGCCAATTGTTTGGAAATCTATTTATGGGAAAACTCCAATTTTGCATCAAATCAGGTCGTAGAAACCCTTGAAAAATTAACAGTAAACTTTTCAAGAGTTTCTTTTTTAGAGATGCCTTAAAAAAGAAACCATCTCAAGATTTCACTCTTTCCCGATTAAGCTTTCCAAAAGAAAAGCTGGAAAATTTTTTAATACTCATTAAATTTCAAAATCTGACGTTGTCAAGCCTCTTCGGTGAACTTCAGTTCAACCATCATCGGCTTTCCTAGTCATTTTTTTGAAATTTTTCGAGTATTCCGATTTTGAAGTTTGTCCAGTATAACTTTTTCAAATCTTTTTCTATTGTGTTGCATATAAGAAACAAGTGTACATTTAAGAGAAAAAGGCTGGAAATTCCAACCTTTTCGTTTTATTATAGGCGAGCATTGAGCTCTGCAGATAATTCTTCAAATCCAGGTTTCCCAAGAAGGGCAAACATGTTTTTCTTGTAAGCTTCAACACCTGGTTGGTCAAATGGATTGATACCATTGAGGTAGCCAGAAATCGCAATCGCCAATTCGAAGAAGTAGATGACATAACCTAGAGTGAATGCATCTTGTTCTGGTAGAGTTACGAACATATTTGGAACATCCCCATCTGTGTGAGCCAAAAGAACGCCATCCGTCGCTTTCTTATTCACAAAGTCAACATCTTTCCCTTGGATGTAACCAAGACCATCTAGATCCTCTTCAAATTCAGGAATAATCACGTTCTTACGTGGTTTGTCAACACGAACGACGGTTTCAAACATAATACGCGCCCCTTCTTGGATAAATTGACCAAGAGAGTGCAGGTCAGTAGAGAAGTTCGCAGATGTTGGGTAAATTCCTTTTTGGTCTTTTCCTTCTGACTCCCCAGCTAATTGTTTCCACCACTCGCTGAAGTATTGAAGAGATGGCTCATAGTTCACCAAGATTTCTGTCGCATATCCTTTGCGGTAAAGAATATTCCGAACTGCCGCATATTGGTAAGCTTGGTTTTCTTTCAAATCTGCTGAAGCATAATCTTTACGAGCAGCATTGGCTCCATCCATAAGCGCTTGAATGTCCGCTCCAGACGCAGCAATTGGAAGAAGTCCTACAGCTGTCAATACTGAGAAACGACCCCCAACATCATCTGGTACGACAAATGTTTGCCAGTTGTTCGCATCTGCTTCTACTTTCACCGCTCCTTTTTCACGGTCAGTTGTTGCGTAAATCCGACGGTTCGCTTCTTCTTGCCCATATTTCTTAATCAAGAGTTCTTTAAAGACACGGAAAGCAATCGCTGGTTCTGTTGTGGTTCCAGATTTAGAAATCACATTCACAGAGAAATCCTTGTCTTCCACGTACTCAACCAAATCCGCCAAATAAGTAGAAGAAATGGAGTTTCCAGCATAGAGAATTTGTGGAGCTTTACGCTCTTCCTTGCTTTGCAAGTTCACAAAGTGATTGTTCAAGAAATCAATCGCTGCCTTGGCACCAAGGTAAGAACCACCAATTCCGATAACAACCAATACTTCGCTATCTGATTTGATTTTCTCAGCTGCTTCAAGGATACGTGCAAATTCTTCCTTGTCGTAGTTTTCAGGAAGGTCTAACCAGCCTGTAAAGTCGCTTCCAGCCCCTGTTCCCTTACGTAGTAATTCGTCAGCTGCTGAAACTTGTGCTTGCATGTAGTCCACTTCATGTGGAGCTACAAATTTACCTAGCACTTTTGAATAATCGAATTGAATATGTGCCATATTCCTGCTTCCTCCAATTTTTTATCTCCCTTATCTTACTCTTTTATTAAAAAAAAAGCAAGAAAGGTCACAAAAATTAACGGTTTAATGCAAACGTTATACCTGCTTCAAAACTGGGCGATGTAGCTTGCAGAACCAGAGACTCCTGTGTCAAAGGATGAACGAAGCTTAAGCGATGCGCGTGAAGCAGGAGTCGCCCTTCTGGATGAGGGTGATACAAAGGATCTCCCACAAGCGGGTGTCCATGGTGAGACAAGTGCACCCGAATCTGGTGTGTTCGTCCTGTTGCCAGCTGACAAGCCACCAAGGTCCGATCTCCATTTGACTTCAAAACCCGTATCGTCGTCTGGGCCCGCTGCCCCTTTTTAGAATCAACTCGCCGCTTGCGTCGGTCATGTCGATCCCGTCCAATCATATCTCGGTATACCTGCTCCTTCCGAGCAAATGTCCCTTCGACCAAGGCCCAATATTCCCGTTTGATTTTCCGATTCTCCAAAAGCCGATTCAATAACGGCAGGATCACAGGGTTCTTGGCAAAAAGTAACAGGCCGCTGGTCTCCTGGTCTAGCCTGTGAACCACATAGCAGGTTTGGCCCGTATGGGCAACCACATGATTGAGACAGGCAATTTCACCAGGCTGATTGGCGTGCGTCTTCATTCCTTCAGGCTTTTGAACGACAATCAGATGCTCATCCTCATAGAGAACCTTAATCTGATCCGCCTGCCCCGGCTGAACCTGGCGATCCTCGTACCAGTTCTCCTTAAAATCCAAGTCCAAGACTTGTCCCTTCTCCACTGGTATTTGCCAGTGGACGGCCTGGCCATCTAAGGTCAATGCCTTTTCCATCCTTAGAAAATGGCGGATTTTCCGGGGTATCAGTAGTTTCTCTTCTAGCACCTGTTTAATGGTGAGCCCTGTCCAGGCAGCAGGGATTGTGATGTTAATTTTCATACTCTTCATTGTAACAGAAAGAAAGCTTAAGAAAAACTGAAAACAAGCCTAGAACCAAGGCATTTTCTTGTTCCCTTGTAGAGAAATTGATACAATAGCCCTATGAATAGACTAAAAAACGCCTTTGAGCAGTTCTTACAGCTCTTTAAGGCATCCGAAAACGAAGAAGAACTGTTAGAAAACCAAGACGAGCTTTCTTCAGAAGCCTCGTCTCCAGAGCAAGACTCCAGTGAGAGTAGTCGCTCCGCAAATAAGAAAAAACGCGGCTTCTGGCCTGGTTTTCGCCGCTTCTGGCGCCGTTACCATCTGACCAAAATTCTCTTAATCCTGGTTCTGTCTTTTAGCTTGGTTATCGGTGGTTGGCTCTTCTACTTGGCTAAGTCTTCCAATGTCGAGGACTTACAAAATGCCCTTAAGGCCACAACCATTATCTACGACCGCAATGACGACGAGGCTGGGAGCCTGACCGGACGGAAGGGAACCTATGTTGAGTTAACAGCTATCAATCCCAATTTGCAGAACGCCGTGATAGCGACGGAGGATCGCTCCTTCTACGAAAACAGTGGGATCAACTACGGGCGCTTCGCTTTAGCCATCGTAACGGCAGGTCGCAGCGGTGGTGGCTCTACCATTACCCAACAGTTGGCCAAAAATGCCTATTTGTCGCAAGACCAGACTATCCAACGGAAGGCGAAAGAGTTCTTCTTAGCTTTAGAATTAACAAAAACCTATTCTAAAGAAGAAATCTTAACCATGTACCTCAACAACACCTACTACGGAAATGGGATTTGGGGAATCGAGGATGCCAGTCAGAAATACTTTGGCGTCACGGCTAGCGAGCTAACCCTAGATCAGGCGGCAACCCTGGCGGGTATGCTCAAGGGACCAGAGCTCTATAATCCGCTCTCTTCCTTGGAGAATGCGACCAACCGGCGAGACACGGTGCTGATGAACATGGTGAACGCTGGCTACATCAGCCAGGAAGAAGCTGACCAAGCGGCGGCTGTCGATATGGCTTCTCAGTTAAGGGACACCTACCAGGGCAAGGCCAATGACTATCGTTACCCCTCCTACTTTGACGCCGTTATTGCGGAAGCCGAGAAAATCTACGGCCTTTCAGAAGAGGACATTGTCAACAACGGCTACCGCATTTACACCGAGTTAGATCAGAACTACCAGGCCAATATGCAGCTGATTTTCGACAACGAAAGCCTCTTCCCGCAGGCAGCCGACGGCAGCTACGCTCAATCTGGAAGTGTAGCCCTAGATCCACAAACCGGTGGCGTTCGAGGCTTGGTTGGCCGTATCAATTCCGATGAAAACCCTGAATTCCGGAGCTTTAACTACGCCACTCAATCCAAGCGTAGCCCCGGATCGACCATCAAACCCATTGTCTCTTACACACCAGCCCTCGCTGCTGGTTGGTCCATCAACACCCAGCTAAACAACAGCAAAAAAACTTACGGGGACTACAGTATCGATAACTATGCCGGTATGACCACCGCCCCTACAGTTCCCATGTACGAAGCCTTAGCCGACTCTCTCAATATCCCAGCCGTCGCAACCTTGGACGAACTGGGTGTTGACAAAGGCGTCGAAAGCGCCAAGAAATTCGGCCTCAAATTAGCCAGCGATACCCCTACTCTCGGTATGGCCTTGGGAAGCGGTTTTGAAACCAATCCCTTACAAATGGCTCAGGCCTATGGGGCCTTCGCAAATGATGGGGTCATGCGTGATGCCCATTTGATCACCAAGATTGAAAACGCTAGTGGTCAAATCATTAAGACCCATAAGTCCACTTCTACACGGGTTATGTCCAGTTCCGATGCTAGCAAGATGACCCAAATGATGCAGGGAACCTTTACCAACGGAACCGGTATCTACGCTGCACCATATGGCTACACCATGGCCGGAAAAACCGGAACCATGGAGACCGACTTCAACCCTGACGTCTCCAGCGACCAGTGGGTCATCGGTTACACCCCAGACGTGGTTATCAGCCAGTGGGTCGGTTTCCCTGAAACGGATCAGGAACATTACCTAACTGGAACGTCATCAACCGAAGCCGCTACCATTTTCCAAAGCGTAGCCGCCAGCGTTCTCCCTTACACCGAAGGTAGCACCTTCTCAGCGGAGAACGCCTACGCCGCAAATGGCATCGCTCCTGTCAATATCTATGGACAAGAAGAAACGACTAACAACGGCACCCTCAATGACTTCCTCAACGATGTGCAAAGTCAAGCTCAAACCATGGTTGATCAAGCCAAGGAAGCCCTTAACAGCGCACAACTACCAGAAAAAGCTAAAAACCTCTGGGATAGCTTCACTGGGCTTTTCCAATAAAGATGAGAAAATCGGGTTTCACAGGCCTCGGCCCTGACCCGATTTTTCCCTCTATAAAACTTGGCAAGAGTTTCAAATCTTGCTATAATAGGACTATTGGAGGCATCATGGCACTAAAAAAAGCAAGTTTAGCCTGCACGGTTTGTGGCTCACGGAATTATTCCATCAAGCTTAGCAGCAACCCCAAACCAACACGGCTCGAAGTTAATAAATTCTGCAAGCATTGCAGCAAATACACCATTCATAAAGAAACACGTTAGGAGATATCAATGAGATTTGTCCTCGATACCTTTCGGGTCTTGCGGGATACCACTTGGCCCAATCGAAAACAACGCTGGACTGACTTCTGGTCTGTCCTACAATATTCTGCCTTTTTCATCCTCGTCATTTTTCTATTTGACCAGGCTGTATCAAGGGTCTTTAATCTTCTCTTGGACTTCTTCCAATAGAAAACCAAACAAGAGGCTGGAACAGTTGTTCCAGCCTCTTGTCTTGTACTCTACTCTGTCCGCTACCTCGCCTACTAGCAGCTGATATACTCTTTTAGTTTATCTTTTATTACTGTGTTAGCTCGTCTTGCCGTACTTATTTGAAACTTTCTTCGAAAGTTTTATCAGCAACCTCAAAATCTCCCTCAAGATTTTGACCTGTCTACGACTCGCTGCCTTGTACTAAAAGACTCTAGCAGTTGATACTCGAAATAGTTCGAAATCTGAAATGAATTTTAATCCAGGAATTGAATTAAAATTTATAGGTCATGAAGCAAGCATCACTTGTAATCAATCCGATGAAGATAGTTCAACAGGTCTGGGAGACCTGTTGAATATTATCGCTAAAGCGTGCAAGGCACGCAATCAAGGGGTTCGGCAAAGAAGATTAACACATTCAGATTTTGAAATGTAATAAGTGTGAAAAACTTCTCATCAACGATTCTACAGCCTATTTCTACGCAATATACAAGCTAAACAACTACTCCTTATCCGGAATCACCCAGAAAAGATAGTAGGTAATAAAGACTGTCAAACAGCCCAAGGCTCCTTTAACCCAAATAATAGGCGCAAAATAGAGGGACAAGCCCATCAAAAGATAGATTTGAATAATAATGGCTTTTTTTCTTCTCCTTGGAATGGAGCGACTAGTAGCATAGTCCAAAGCATAATAGCGGTATATCTTGCTTCTCTTCAGCTTCTCATTGAGCCTCTGTGATGATTTGGCAAAACAAAAACTAGCTAGCAGTAAAAAAGGCGTTGTTGGTAAAATGGGTAAAAAGATTCCTAGAGTCCCTATCAGAAGGCTTAGCGAGCCCAAGATTAAATAGAAGATTCGTTTCATAAAGCCTCCTTATATTTGTTTAGTATATCACAATTTTCAGATTAAAACGATTGGACTTCTTTTTTCCAATCTCCCCATATCTCCACTTTTTTGTGTTATAATGTGTAAGAAATACGCCAAGCCTTCGGGCTTTTTTATATAGGAAAGGAATGTCCATGTTAGATAGTTTTGATAAAGGCTGGTTTGTCCTACAGACCTACTCTGGCTATGAAAATAAGGTCAAGGAGAACCTTCTCCAGCGTGCACAGACTTACAATATGTTAGAAAATATTCTTCGCGTTGAGATTCCAACTCAGACAGTTCAAGTTGAGAAGAATGGGAAAAAGAAAGAAGTGGAAGAAAACCGCTTCCCTGGTTATGTCCTGGTTGAAATGGTTATGACCGATGAGGCTTGGTTTGTTGTCCGGAACACACCCAACGTTACTGGTTTCGTGGGTTCTCACGGGAACCGCTCCAAACCAACACCGCTCTTGGAAGAGGAAATTCGTGCTATCTTGGTATCCATGGGACAAACAGTTGAAGACTTGAATCTGGACTTCAAGGAAGGGGATACCGTACGAATTATCGATGGGGCCTTCACTGACTACACTGGTAAGATCACAGAAATTGATAACAACAAAGTCAAAATGATGATTACCATGTTTGGAAACGATACGTTGGCAGAAGTAGATATCACTCAAATTGCAGAGTTATAATTATTTTTTACACCTAAGCAAGGGTGTGGTTAAACCATCTCTTTTTGCGTAGCAAATTTCTGCTAAGCCATTTAAAAAGTAATATAATAAAAGCAGAACTAAAAGGAGTGATAAAATGGTAAAAGAATTTGATATTCTCTCAATCGGAGGAGGATCCGGTGGTATTGCCACTATGAATCGTGCAGCCATGCATGGAGCCAAGGCAGCTGTTATTGAAGGAAATCTACTAGGAGGAACTTGTGTGAATCTTGGTTGTGTTCCCAAAAAAATTATGTGGTATGGGGCATCCGTAGCCGATGTCTACTCTAAATACGGCGCAGATTATGGATTTAAGAATCCCGAAGTCACATTTGATTTTGCAACCCTACGGAAAAACCGGGAGGCCTATGTGGAGCGTTCCCGCAATTCCTATGGGGGACAGTTTGAACGAAACGGGGTCGAAGTCATTGAAGGTTACGCCCGTTTTGTAGATGCGAATACTATTGAGGTTAATGGTGAACTTATTCGTGCTAAACATATTGTCATCGCCACAGGAGCCAAGCCTAGCATACCGGACATTCCTGGCAAGGATCTCGGGATTGTCTCAGACGATGTCTTCGCTTGGGAGGAACTACCAGAATCCATTGCTATTATCGGAGCAGGTTACATCGCTGTTGAGATGGCAGGGTTGCTCAATAGCCTGGGGGTAAAAGTCGATCTTTTTGTTCGGAAAGATGCTCCTCTTCGCTACCTTGATGACTATATCTTAGATGGACTCTTGCAGGAAATGAAGGCTGACGGTATTCAACTACATACACATAAAGTTGTTTCCCAAGCTGAACAGGTTAGTGAAGGTATTCGCCTTCAATTCCAAGATGGCAGTAACCATACAAGTCAAACTGTACTTTGGGCGATTGGTCGTCACCCCAACACCCACGATTTAAACCTAGAGGCCGCTGGTGTTGACTTAACAGATAGAGGTTTCATCAAGGTAGACGCTTTCCAAAACACAACTACGACTGGTATCTATGCCCTCGGGGATGTGACAGGCGAGAAAGAATTAACTCCGGTCGCTATCAAAGCTGGGCGTACTCTTGCTGAACGCCTCTTCAATGGCCAAACTCAGGCCAAGATGGATTACAGCAACATTCCAACCGTTATCTTTTCCCACCCTGCAATTGGTACAGTTGGATATACAGAAAAAGCTGCAATCCAAGAATTTGGAGCCGATCAGATTAAAACTTATACATCCAGCTTCGCCTCCATGTACACGGCTGTGACGCAGCATCGCCAACCAGTAAAGCTCATGCTGGTAACTCAAGGGAAAGACGAAAAAGTCATCGGCCTTCACGGTATCGGTCATGGGGTTGATGAGATGATTCAAGGCTTTTCTGTAGCCATCAAGATGGGAGCTACTAAAGCTGACTTTGATGCTACCGTAGCCATCCACCCAACTGCTTCGGAAGAATTTGTCACCATGCGTTAAAAAGAAGCCCTACTCATTTGTTCTGAGGGAACAGAAGAGTATGGCTTCTTTTTTTATTTTTTCTAGAAATATATCGACTGGATTCTTTCGCCCCTACTACATCACTAATATAGTCTTGTAATTTTCATACTCATTACATTTCAAAATCTGAATGTGTTAATCCTCTTCGCTAAACCCCTTGATTGCGTGCCTTGCACGCTTTAGCGATAATATTCAACAGGTCTCCCAGACCTGTTGAACTATCTTCATCGGATTGATTACAAGCGATGCTTGCTTCATGACCTATAAATTTTAATCCAATTCCTGGATTAAAATTCATTTCAGATTTCGAACTGTTTCGAGTATCAGGTCAAGATCGGGACGATACGCTTTTATTCATAAATAGCCGCATAGGCTTCCAAAATTTTATGGGCAATACGTTCTACATCATTTTGCATCCCCCGCATTTCAAACGTATCCAAAACAGGAATAGAAAATTGTTGACTATATTGTTGGGCCGTCAGGCAATACTGATGATTGAAGTTGCGATTGCCGCTACCGACAAGTCCTAAACAATAGAAGGAGTTTTCGCCATACGCCATGAAATCACGGACATCTGTTGTCAGAATTTCAACATCCCCATTGTCAATTCCATTTCCTCCTTCAAGATAGGTTGGGATGAAGGTCACATAGGGCTTGTTCAATAGGAAAAACTCTTGCTCTTCCTTCACCAAGGCCTTAATGTCAATCAAGTTAATCGTCAAACCAGGATTTTGAATCAGCAAGTAGGTTTGAAGACGCGAGACGAAACTTTCTGTATTGCCACTGAGACTAATATAAACAAAGGTCAACTCTTGCATTAGAGTACCTCACCATCAAAATCTTCTGCTTCCAAAGCCTTTTGGTAGCGGCGCAAACCAAAGTAGGCAATGGTAGAAAGAAGAAGGAAAATGACAACAGTGAAGATCGCAAAAAACTTATTTGCATTTAAAACACCTACCAATTGGTCTTTGTTCTTCAAGAATGACCGAGCCATCTGATTCGAAACCATAATTGAGACCACACCACTTATAAATACTGCCAATCGCATTGCTAGATAGGTATAAGTTGATTTCACAACATCCTTTTTGAAAAATAGGAAAAAAGCAGATAGTCCAAAAAGAACAGTTACCACTGCAGTCATAGCAAGTGCTAAGGGACTACCAGCCCATTCAAAGGTGGCGATTTGAAGATTGATCGTTTCAACCCCACCCAGTTGTTGGACAATCGTTTCATCATTCCTAAATTCAGTCCAAGTTTTGATAACATTTGGTCGTTGAATAAAACCATAAATATTCGACAGTAATCCCAGGGTTGATATCCCCAATAAGACGGATAAAAATACAGGTTTCTTTTTCATAAATTCCTCCTTATATTAAATAGAAAACTTTACTAATAGAATAGACCTAACCCCTAAAAATGTCAAGAAAAAGTCAGCGTTGACGTTCATCTCTCATTTCTTTATTCGAAAATTAAGAG
The DNA here is from genome assembly GCF_016458205.1 of Streptococcus sp. 121. GTDB lineage: Bacteria > Bacillota > Bacilli > Lactobacillales > Streptococcaceae > Streptococcus. The sequence goes on from NZ_JAEMED010000003.1 coordinate 62,413, forward strand.
AAAAGGCTGAGGCACACTGAACCTCAACCTTTTTTCATTATATCAAGTCTGTTGAAGAGGATTCTTCCTCTTTTTTCTTTTTCCGACGACCAAAAAGCAAGGCTGAGAAGAGAGACAAACCAGCTAAACCTAAAAAGCTCGAAGACTCTTCACCTGTATTTGGAAGTCGACGTTTATCTAAAGATTCACTGAGTGACTCTGAGTTAGATTCTGAGACGGATTCACTTAACGATTCCGAAATGGACTCGGAGATAGACTCGCTTAACGATTCCGACACAGACTCAGAAACAGATTCACTTACGGATTCGGACACAGACTCAGAGACAGATTCGCTTACGGATTCTGAGACAGACTCAGAGATAGACTCGCTTAACGATTCTGAAACAGACTCGGAGATAGATTCGCTTACGGATTCTGACATGGACTCAGAGACGGATTCACTTAACGATTCTGAAATTGACTCAGAAATTGATTCGCTTACGGATTCTGATACTGACTCAGAGATAGACTCGCTTACCGATTCCGACACAGATTCGGAGATGGACTCACTTAACGATTCTGACACAGACTCAGAGATAGATTCGCTTACGGATTCTGAAATAGACTCAGACACTGATTCACTTACGGATTCAGAGACGGACTCAGAAACGGATTCACTTACGGATTCAGAAATAGACTCGGAGACGGACTCGCTTACGGATTCCATAATGGATTCTGAGACGGACTCGCTTACCGATTCCATAGTAGACTCAGAGACAGACTCACTCAACGATTCCATAATAGACTCGGAGACGGACTCGCTCAACGATTCCATAATAGACTCGGAGACGGACTCACTCAACGATTCCATAATAGACTCGGAGACGGACTCACTCAACGATTCCATAATAGACTCGGAGACGGACTCACTTAACGATTCCATAATAGATTCTGAGACGGACTCACTTAACGATTCCATAATGGACTCGGAGACGGACTCACTTAACGATTCCATAATAGATTCTGAGACGGACTCGGAGATGGACTCAGAGACAGATTCGCTTACGGATTCTGAAACGGACTCGGAGATGGACTCAGAGACAGATTCGCTTACGGATTCTGACACAGATTCGGAGATGGACTCACTTAACGATTCCGAAATGGACTCAGAAATTGATTCGCTTACGGATTCCATAATAGACTCGGAGATGGATTCACTTAACGATTCTGAGACGGACTCGCTCACTGATTCCGAAATAGACTCGGAAACGGACTCACTTACGGATTCCATAATAGACTCAGAAACAGATTCGCTCACTGATTCCGAAATTGATTCAGAGACAGATTCACTTACGGATTCCGAAATGGACTCAGAGACAGACTCGCTCACTGATTCCATAATAGACTCGGAGACGGACTCACTTAACGATTCCGAAATGGACTCAGAAACAGATTCGCTCACTGATTCTGAAACGGACTCGGAGATGGACTCAGAGACAGATTCGCTTACGGATTCTGACACAGATTCGGAGATGGACTCACTTATCGATTCTGATACTGATTCAGAGACGGACTCGCTTAACGATTCTGAAACTGACTCAGAAACAGATTCGCTTACGGATTCCGAAATGGACTCAGAAACAGATTCGCTTACGGATTCCGAAATGGACTCAGAGACGGACTCACTTATCGATTCCATAATGGACTCGGAGATAGATTCGCTTACGGATTCCAACACAGATTCAGAGACAGACTCGCTCACTGATTCCGAAATAGACTCAGAGACAGACTCGCTTAACGATTCTGAGACGGACTCAGAAACAGACTCACTTATCGATTCTGATACTGATTCTGAGACGGACTCGCTTACGGATTCCGAGATAGACTCAGAAATTGATTCACTTACGGATTCCGAAATGGACTCAGAAATTGATTCACTTACGGATTCCGAAATGGACTCAGAGACAGATTCGGAGATGGACTCACTTATCGATTCTGATACTGATTCAGAAACAGACTCACTTATCGATTCCGAAATGGACTCAGAGACAGACTCGCTTACGGATTCTGAGACGGACTCGCTTACGGATTCCGAAATAGACTCAGACACTGATTCGCTTACGGATTCTGATACTGACTCAGAAACAGACTCACTTAACGATTCTGAGACGGATTCAGAGACGGACTCGCTCACTGATTCCGAAATAGACTCAGAGACAGACTCGCTCACTGATTCCATAATAGACTCGGAGACGGACTCACTTAACGATTCCATAATAGACTCGGAGACGGACTCACTCACCGATTCCATAATAGACTCGGAGACGGACTCACTCACCGATTCCATAATAGACTCGGAGACGGACTCACTCACCGATTCCATAATAGACTCGGAGACGGACTCGCTTACGGATTCCATAATGGACTCAGAGACGGACTCACTTAACGATTCCATAATAGATTCTGAGACGGACTCGCTTACCGATTCCATAATGGATTCTGAGACGGACTCACTTAACGATTCCATAATAGACTCGGAGACGGACTCGCTTACCGATTCCATAATAGACTCAGAGACGGACTCACTCACCGATTCCATAATAGACTCAGAGACGGACTCACTCACCGATTCCATAATAGACTCAGAGACGGACTCACTCACCGATTCCATAATGGACTCGGAGACGGACTCACTCAAGGATTCCATAATAGATTCGGAGACGGACTCACTCAAGGATTCCATAATAGATTCGGAGATGGACTCACTCACCGATTCCATAATAGACTCGGAGACGGACTCACTCACCGATTCCATAATAGACTCGGAGATGGACTCGCTTACGGATTCCGAAATGGACTCAGAGACAGATTCGCTTACGGATTCTGAAATGGACTCTGAGACAGACTCGCTTACGGATTCCGAAATAGACTCAGAGATAGATTCGCTTACGGATTCTGAGACGGACTCAGAAACAGACTCACTTATCGATTCTGAGACTGATTCAGAGACAGACTCGCTTACGGATTCCGAGATAGACTCAGAAATAGATTCACTTACGGATTCCGAAATAGACTCAGAGATAGATTCGCTTACAGATTCGGACACAGACTCAGAGATAGACTCGCTTAACGATTCTGACACAGACTCTGAAATTGATTCACTTACGGATTCCGAAATGGACTCAGAGACAGATTCGCTTATGGATTCTGAGACGGACTCAGAGATAGACTCGCTTATCGATTCTGACACAGACTCTGAAATTGATTCACTTACGGATTCCGAAATGGACTCAGAGACAGATTCGCTTACGGATTCTGAGACGGACTCAGAAACAGACTCACTTAACGATTCCGAAATGGACTCAGAAACAGACTCACTTAACGATTCTGAGACTGATTCAGAGACAGACTCGCTCACTGATTCCGAAATAGACTCGGAAATGGACTCGCTTATCGATTCTGAAATAGACTCAGAAACAGACTCACTTAACGATTCCGAAATGGACTCTGAAACAGATTCGCTTATCGATTCTGAGACTGATTCAGAGACTGACTCACTTACGGATTCAGAAATAGACTCAGACACTGACTCGCTTACGGATTCTGAAATGGACTCTGAAACGGATTCCATAATGGACTCGGAGACGGACTCGCTTACCGATTCCATAATAGACTCAGAGACGGACTCACTCACCGATTCCATAGTAGACTCAGAGACAGACTCACTCACCGATTCCATAATAGACTCTGAGACGGACTCGCTCACCGATTCCATAATAGATTCAGAGACGGACTCACTCACCGATTCCATAATGGACTCGGAGACGGACTCACTTAACGACTCCATAATAGACTCGGAGACGGACTCACTCAAGGATTCCATAATAGATTCGGAGATGGACTCACTCACCGATTCCATAATAGACTCGGAGACGGACTCACTCACCGATTCCATAATAGACTCGGAGACGGACTCACTCACCGATTCCATAGTAGACTCAGAGACAGACTCACTCACTGATTCCATAATAGACTCGGAGACGGACTCGCTTACGGATTCCATAATGGATTCTGAGACGGACTCGCTTACCGATTCCATAGTAGACTCAGAGACAGACTCACTCACCGATTCCATAATAGACTCGGAGACGGACTCGCTCACCGATTCCATAATAGATTCGGAGACGGACTCACTTAACGATTCCATAATGGACTCGGAGACGGACTCACTTAACGATTCCATAATAGACTCGGAGACGGATTCACTCACCGATTCCATAGTAGACTCAGAGACAGACTCACTCACCGATTCCATAATAGACTCGGAGACGGACTCGCTTACCGATTCCATAATAGACTCGGAGACGGACTCACTCACCGATTCCATAATAGACTCTGAGACGGACTCACTCACCGATTCCATAATAGATTCTGAGACGGACTCACTTAACGATTCCATAATAGACTCGGAGACGGACTCACTTAACGATTCCATAGTAGACTCAGAGACAGACTCACTCACCGATTCCATAATGGACTCGGAGACGGACTCGCTTACCAATTCCATAGTAGACTCAGAGACAGACTCACTCACCGATTCCATAATAGACTCGGAGACGGACTCACTCACCGATTCCATAGTAGACTCAGAGACAGACTCGCTCACTGATTCCATAATAGACTCGGAGACGGACTCACTTAACGATTCCATAATAGACTCGGAGACGGACTCACTCACCGATTCCATAATGGACTCGGAGACGGACTCGCTTACCGATTCCATAATGGATTCTGAGACGGACTCGCTTACCGATTCCATAATGGATTCTGAGACGGACTCACTCACCGATTCCATAGTAGACTCAGAGACAGACTCGCTCACTGATTCCATAATAGACTCGGAGACGGACTCACTTAACGATTCCATAATAGACTCAGAGACAGACTCACTCACTGATTCCATCACGGATTCTGAAATAGAATAGGAAACAGACTCACTTAGAGAGTGAGAATGGGACTCTGAAATGGACTCACTAATAGAGTTTGACAAAGATTCACTCGTAGAATTCGACAAGGATTCACTCTCAGAGTTAGAGAGAGACTCACTAATGGATCTTGACTCTGATTCTGAAATACTATTGGATTGTGACTCTGAGATGCTCTGTGATTCTGAATTGGATATCGATTCAGAAGATGATCGACTCTCGGATTCACTGGTAGATTCGCTCAGAGACTCCGAAGTCGTATCCGATTCTGTTCGTTTCTCAATCTCAACATCGTAGTTCTGACCTTCACCCGTACTACTCAAGGTTCGTTTTATTTCCGTCCCAACATCTTGAGATACATGATAAACAGATCCATCCGTGGTCGTAATAGTTGTTGATCCGGTTAAATTTTCAAAGTTATAGTCACCTTGCAAAAAGGTCTTAGAGCTGGATGAAAACTCATCTTTCGTAATCACATAGTCCGGCCAATTTTCGGTAACGACCGTTGTAGGATCTGTATTGATAGCTGTCCCAGCTTCTCCTGCAAAACTATCTACTTTCAGCTGAACACGGCCACCGTCCGTGACATCATAATAGGTAACAGTTGCTGTTTGAGGACCATACTCAATGATGAGATCTTGACCCTCAATCACTGTTGTCGTTTCAGTGCTAACACCATCTGTTCCCTTACTGCTATCCACAGTTTTCGTCACATTACCAGCTTGGTCTGTGTGATAGATATAATAAGTCGTTGTTTTGCTGCTAACAACTGAGTCTTTTCCTTGCTGTACAATACGAGCTGTATCAGCAGGAATATCTGGGTTATAACGATAAATAATATTATAGTCTTGGACTGTGGTTTGAGTTTCAACCTCTTCTCCCGTCCGATCTACTGCTTCAATGGTTATCCGTTGAGATTGATAAGGATTGAAGCCGTCGTTTAAGTTATTCAGTGCAACTCCAGACTGGGTTCCAGCTCCATCTCCACTGATACTTGTGTCTGTAAAGGTTGTATCAATCGTAAATGGATTTCTGCTTCCACTGAAGTCCTTATATTGCATACTAAACTCGGAGACTCCATACCACACATTTAAAGGAGTCCCTTGCGTATCAGAACCATTTTGCCACTTAGAAATCCGATAATTTCCATTCCCTTTGAAGGTTCCATCTCCACTAAAGAAGACCAAAGCCCCTTCTGGAAGTCTTTGACTATTTAGGTGTCCCACATTTGGACGAGTCTTTTCAAGGTTCAGGTATTTTACATTGTCGAAATTAAAGGCTGATCCGCTATTTCCACCTAAAGGAACCGAAATCAATTCTGCATAAAAGTCTGTGTTGTCTGTTTGCAAATCAACAACAGAGTTTTCACCTGCATAAAATTCTGTAAAGCCTTTCGCTGTTCCGTTCAGATTGATAACGTCATCGTAGTTAACCTTATGATTCGTTAATTTAACCTTAAGAGTCCCATTTTTTTCAACCCGAAGGGAACTGCGATCGTTAAGACCAATATAATTTCCAAAAGCATAGCTACCAAATTTCTTGCCATCAGACTGGAGATCCATCACAGCTTGACTCTTGACATGAAGGTTAGCATCATCTCCCATATCAATGGCAGCACCATTTCCAAAGTTCTGGAAGGTCACCTGAGCACCATCATTGGCAATAAAGTCTGACTGGTCTCCCATATAGACTCCAGCCCGGCCATAGAAATTAAAGGTGGCATTTTCACCAATGGAAATTGTGTTTTGCCCCGTATTTCCTTTCGTACTCTCGATATTTTCAGAAGTACTAGGATTATTGACTTGTTGTCCCAGGACAATCCCAACACCCTGTCCAACCTTCAAGTCCAATTGAGAATAAGCCCCTGTGATGACAGAACCAGCGACTTTCTGATTTGGCTGACCAGCACGAATAGCTGTGTTGTAGTTTTCAACATTGGAAGATTTTTGCGTACTTACTAAATCTGTAGCATCCCCATTTTTAAGGGTGATCGTCACCTTACTATAGTTCCCAAGTTCGACAGAACCACCCGCTTTCACACGGATTCCATCACCATCAGCAGCCCGATTCATGTTCAAGACACTACCCGCTGTTGTCACCACTTTCGCTGCCATGTTGATATTAGCCCCACGGTTGGTTGCAGTGGTCTTCACAACAGAGTTTGTATTTGTTACTGTACCATCAATTGTGATGGTGACATTCCCAGTTGACCTATTCCCGCTACCATCGTACATGATTCCTGAAATGGTCGAATCCTTATAGGTAATGTTCCCGTCACCCGTTACAACAAAAGGACCTGATGTATTACTGGTATTCAAAGTTACATTATCGAGGGTCATGTCAACGGTTGACGAATTAATGGTGTAATTTCCTAAATTTAAGCTATTCCCATTCCCTTTAATGACAACCGTATTTCCTGTATAAACAGCATTGGAAGTAGCCGTTAAACTAGAGCCTAAATTGATTTCCGTAATCGAGCTATCTTGTAAGGCGCTTGCAAACTCATCCCAAGAATTTACGGTACGACTAGTCGCGGTCGTGCTAAGGGCATTGGCACGTAGAATACGAATCTGGTCACCAGTTACCTGAGTACGTCCAGTATTCCTTGTCCGACCCTCTTTTAAGAGCTCTGTTGCTAAAGCCTGGGTACTATTTGAAATAGAAGCTATTGTGGTTTGGATGTCCGCAAGACTGACTGTTCCTTGAGCTAGTAGAGCTTTTCCTGCTACAATGTCTGCTCGACTAGCCACTAAAGCCGCGGCTAAATCTGCACTTGATTGCCTACTGGTTCTCTCCTCTACACCCTCAACAAAATTTTCTGCAGTAGTTGTAACCGTCTCAAGACGCTTCAAAGCTTGGGATTTAGCGTCCTCGTCCGCTTGCTTCGTCACCTGCTCTGTAGAGAATTCACTCGTCAAGGATTCCGAGCGACTTACAGATTCCGAGAGGGAAAGTGACTGCGAAGTAGAAACCGATTCCTGACTCAGGGATTCAGACAAGGATTCTGAACTTGAAAGAGACTGGCTTACGGATACGGATAAAGATTCAGAAGCTGAAATAGATTCAGAAACAGAAAGGGATTGACTCTCAGAAAGTGAAAGAGATTGAGAAATCTCAAGTGATAGCGACTGTTCGGTAGACAATGCCTCTTCACTAGCTCTTTGATGATCTACGGTGGAGGTACTTGTTTCAATGGAAACAGATTGAGATTCTACCTCCTGACTTTGCGGGAGAGAAATCTCATCTTGATCAACCATAACTGTTGTAGCCAACTCAGAAGAAAGAACTGTTTCTTCCGCAAATGCTTGATCAGTCCCTAAGGCTGCACCCCCTAATAAAGCAGCAATGGCACCAGCCCCTTTTAAAACAGTTTCTAGGGAGATAGAGCTACGAGTAAAATCATCATCTGTCTTTGTTTTTCGAAGTACCGGTGTCACCTTACCACCAAGGCGAATGGCACCTACTTTTGACATAATTGTCCGAACCCAATGCTTACCAGATTTATGCATTCTTACACGAGTATGGCGATAGGATTCTTCATATTTTACATCTTTGTTCTTCACTCAAATACATCCTTTCGGAAAAATTAATAGTTACCATTTTATAACAGCGATTCCTCAAATTCAAGTGCCCACCCCTATGAAAACGTTTTTTCGACGGGTGTACCTTTATTTTTAGGAATAAAAGAAAGCGGCACAAACGACCGCTTCTTTCCTATTTTACATTAGACTGCCTACGAAACAGTGACAGAACTCGAGATTCATCGGAGTTATACTCTTTTAGTTTATCTTTTATTACTATATTAGCTCGTCTTGCCGTACTTATTTGAAACTTTCTTCGAAAGTGTCTCAGCAAGCTCAAAATCTCTGGGAGAGATTTTGAGCTGTCTACGACTCGCTGCCTTGTACTAAAAGACTATATCACTTGAAAATAGACTGAGTTGCCAGAAACTTCAGTGTGGTTTTACGATATTTCCTGCTGAGAAATTGCATCCAATGCATTCGTTCCGCAGGAAGAGGCTGGGATAATCGTCCCAACCTTCCTACTTTAGTTAGTGGAATAACTTTTACACAGTACTTGATTCGGTCAAACAGCAAAAAGGCTGTTTGAGGTGCAGATCGGAGAGCGAAGCCAATAACAATTGTTCGCTTTTATTGAACCGTAGAAATAATCGCTTTTTCTTCTTATTCTACAGTAACAGATTTCGCTAAATTTCTTGGTTTATCGACGTCTAAACCACGATGAAGAGTTGCAAAATAAGCGATCAACTGGGTTGGAATAACCATGGCAATCGTTGAGAGATAGGGGTGAACTTGATTCACAACAATATCATCTCCCTCACGCGCCACACCTTCTTCAACAATGGTCAAGACGTTAGCGCCACGGGCTTGCACTTCGGCGATATTTCCACGGGTATGAGCCGCCACTTTCCCATTAGCAGAAAGCAAGGCAATGACAGGAACACCGTCTTCAATCAAGGAAATCGTTCCGTGTTTCAACTCACCTGCAGCAAATCCTTCTGTCTGAATGTAAGACACTTCCTTCAATTTCAAACTCGCTTCCATAGCCACATAGTAATCCTGGCCACGGCCGATATAGAAGGCATTGCGGGTTGATTCCAAGAGACTCCGAACCTTACTATCAATCACATCTTTTTCAGAAAGGCTAGCCTCAATGGATTGCGCAACGATAGACAACTCATGCACCAAGTCGAAGGCCTCTGCCTTCGTATTTTCATTGGCTTCGCCAACTGCTTTGGCTAAAAAGGCAAGGGCTGCGATCTGCGCAGTGTAGGCTTTGGTAGAAGCAACCGCAATTTCTGGCCCCGCATGGAGAAGGAGAGTATGCGTCGCTTCACGGGATAGGGTAGAACCAGGTACGTTGGTCACCGTCAAGCTTGGAATTCCCATTTCATTGGCTTTGACCAAAACCTGACGACTATCCGCAGTTTCCCCTGATTGGGTTAGGAAGATAAAGAGTGGTTTCTGACTCAAAAGTGGCATTTCATAACCCCACTCAGAGGCAATTCCCAATTCCACAGGTGTATCTGTCAACTCTTCTAACATCTTCTTAGACGCAAAACCTGCATTGTAAGAAGTACCCGCAGCAATAATGTAAAGACGGTCTGCTTCTTGCACGGCTTGTACGATAGCTGGGTCAACCTTCATCTTGCCATCAACATCCGCATAAGTGGAGATGAGTTTACGCATCACGGTTGGCTGCTCATCGATTTCTTTCAACATATAGTAAGGGTAGGTGCCTTTACCAATATCGGACAAGTCCAACTCCGCAGTATAGCTATCACGTTCTACCGGATTACCTGCATAATCCGTGATAGTGACTTGGTCTTTCTCCACAACAACCAATTCCTTGTCATGAATTTCTTTAAACTCACTGGTTTCACGAATCATGGCCATAGCATCTGATCCAACCATATTATAGCCATCACCCAAACCAATCAAGAGTGGAGATTTATTTTTAGCAACGTAAAGAGTTTCTGGATTCTCTGTGTCCATCAAGGCAAAGGCGTAAGAACCTTCAATAATAGTTAGAGCTTTTTTGAAAGCTTCCAAAACGCTCAAACCTTCCGTATCCACAAAGTGACCAACAAGGTGTACGGCGATTTCTGTATCCGTCTGACCTTGAAAATGGTGGCCAGCCAAATACTGATCGCGAATCTCGGCATAGTTCTCAATCACCCCATTGTGAACCATGACCAAACGACCAGATTCTGATTGGTGTGGATGGGCATTGAGTTCACTAGGTTTTCCGTGAGTCGCCCAACGAGTATGACCAATCCCAGCAAAACCATCTAGGTTTTCACCAACCTTGGCTTCCAAATCCGCAATCCGACCATTGGACTTCACCAAACGACCAGACTGAGAACCATTGGAAACATAAACACCCGCTGAATCATAACCACGGTACTCAAGTTTTTCTAATCCTTGTAAAAGAATATCGGTTGCATTGGGATTTCCCACAACACCAACAATTCCACACATAATTGAATTCCTCCAAAATTGGTATAGTCTAATTCGACTTTTGTGAATTAACTGACAAGATTATAGTTTTTTCATCTCCCTTTGTCAAGGAGCAAGGATTGGTATAGGTGTAAGACTTCATAAATATACGGAAACAAGGCTGACTTTTCCCCATTTTGTAAATATGTAACAGGTGAGTCACTCCCCTAAATCAGACTTATAATGGAGAAAAAATAAAGGAGAAGAAGATGAATCTTAAGAAGTACAAATTATACACCGCTACCTTTTTCAGTAACTTGATTTCAGATTTAGGTGATACACTCTACAGTTTAGCCCTCATGAACTATATTCTGCTGGTGCCTGAAAAACAAGCAGCGATTGCGCTCGTCAGCATTTCTGAGTCTCTTCCTATTGTTTTCAGCGTTTTTCTCGGCTATTGGGCAGATCGGACTCAGCAGAAAGTGCTAGCCATCATTAGTAGTCAACTATTCCGATTTCTGCTCTATCTTGGAGCCGGTTTTCTCCTCCAATTTAACCCTGCCCTCATCCTCGTTATCAGTTTGGTAGCTATCAATTTCTTTTCTGACTTGGCTGGTAAATATGAGAATAGTCTCTTTCTTCCAGTTCAAGTACAGTTACTTCCCGAAGCGGATAGAGAACAAATCTTAGCCACCAGTCAAGGAGTAGCTTCCAGTGCCACAATCCTATTTCAAGCAATGGGAGCTATTTTAGTAACCTGGATTTCTTTTAGCCAGCTCGCCTTTCTCAATGCAGGAACTTTTCTACTAGCTGCTGGAATTCTTTTCCTGTTTAAAACACAACTCGATAAAATTCTATCTTATCAAGACAGCACTCCTCGCAAGCCACAGCCATTTTTCGCTATGTTCAAACACGCTCTAAAAGATGTTCGAGAATCCCCTCAAGTTCTACCCTTAATAACGATCCTATCCAGTATCAATGCTTTGTTTTCCATTCTCATTCCACTTATTTTAGCCATTATGGCTATTAACGAATCCTTTTCCATTATTAACCCCGCTTCCACTGTCGCTGGCATCTCTATTCTCATTTCCCTAAGTTCAATACTGGGAAACATTTTAGTGAGTACTGCACTTAAGACTTGGAAGTTATCAAGGTTTATCTTTTTAACAGCTATCCTATCCCTTCCCCTGTTTGGTTTCCTGATTCTGCAACAAGCTTGGCCTGTTTTCGTTTGCATCACTTTCATGGGAATCCTGATGGGCTGTGTCGATCCGAAAATATCTGCATTTTTACTCAGTCATCTACCTACTGAACGTCTAGGGCTTCTCAATGCAAGTATTGGAACTTTTTTACAAGGAAGTATTCTCCTAGCTCAATTGTGTTTCTCTACCCTTCTAGTCCTCCTCTCGCTTAACTGGATCTTATTGATTGGATTCATCTGTTCCTTAACGCTGGTAGTTTTTGTGGGGAAACACAGATATGATATGTAAAAGGAGGTACACAGGAACCACGACAAACGCATGAGAGATTTTTAGCGAGAAAATAGAGTTTTCTGTATTTCAATGTTCAGGATTTTCACAATAAAAAATAATCCTTTTTGGAATCTTCTATAGGAGAATCGCTAAAGTTACTAAATTTAAACTGTGTTATAATTCGGAAATTACTGTTTCATGCGTTTGTCGTACACAGGAACCCTAACATTTGACAAAACCTATCCTTCCTGTATAATAAAGTTACAGGAAAAACGTTCATAGCAACGCCAAACCCCTAGACTGTTGCCGCAGCTCTAGGGGTTTTTTTACGTTCAAATTTGATTAACGAGCGCATTTAGGCTGGCAAACTTATTTTTCCTTGCTATCCAGCCATTTGCAGATGAAATAGAGCAATAAGCCAGATATCACATCCGCTACGATAACAAGTAAGACGTCAGGAAAAACGTCCATGAGCAATACCTCCTCTCTAGCAAACCATTACTGAAGGTTAAGCATTGCTTCTCTATTTTAAACCTTTTTAGTCAAAAATTCTAAGAAAAACTGTGCAGTCTATCCTAAAATGAACCATACTTTACTTGCAAAAACCCTTCCAAGGTCTCTGCCTCGGAAGGGTCTCACTTTTCGATTATTTCACCACAATATTCACCAGTTTGTTTGGTACTGCGATGACTTTGATGATTTCTTTTCCTGCAATTTCAGCTTGAACTTTTTCATTAGCGAGGACTGTTGCTTCGAGGTCTTCTTTGGAAAGGTCTTTGGCAACCATGAGTTTGGCGCGAACCTTCCCTTTGATTTGAACAACGATTTCAACTTCGTCTTCGACTAAAAAGCTTTCATCATAGTTTGGCCACGCTACGTTGCTGATGGACTCGCCTGAAGCAGTCAAGGTTTGCCAGAGTTCTTCCGCCAAGTGTGGCGCGAATGGTGCTAGGAGTTGAACAAAGCCTTGGGCATAGCCTTTGTAGAGCTTGTCAGCCTTGTTAGCTGCATTGACGAAGATCATCAATTGGGCGATGGCTGTGTTGAACTTGTAGTCTTCAATCTGCTCGGTTACAGCTTTAACGGTTTCATGGTAGATCTTGTCTAGCTGGCCATCATTTTGGTCAGTGATTTCCTTGCTGGTGATGAGGCGGTAAACCCGATCCAAGAATTTCCGGCTTCCTTCCAGACCTTCTTCACTCCAAGCGATAGAAGCATCCAATGGCCCCATAAACATTTCGTAAACCCGCAGTGTGTCTGCTCCGAATTGCTCAATCACATCGTCAGGGTTGACGACGTTTTTGAGGGATTTGGACATCTTAGCTGGTGTTTGCTCCAACTCTTCACCGGTCTCAATATTAAAGAAGGATCCGTCTCGTTTTTCGACCTTATCGCTTGCGACCAAAGCACCTCGGCCATCACGATAGCTGGTTCCCAAAATCATCCCTTGGTTAAAGAGTTTTTGGAATGGCTCCTTGGTTGGGACCACGCCGAGGTCATAAAGGAACTTGTGCCAGAAGCGGGCATAGAGCAAGTGTAAAACGGCATGCTCGGCACCACCGATATAGATATCGACTGGCAACCACGTCTTGAGCAAATCCTCATCGGCCAATTTCTCTGTGTTATGAGGATCGATGTAGCGAAGGTAATACCAGCTGGAACCAGCCCATTGCGGCATAGTGTTGGTTTCCCGACGACCTTTGACACCATCTTCACGTGTTACTTCTAACCAATCGGTGAGGTTGGCCAAAGGGCTTTCCCCAGTACCAGATGGCTTGATATCATCTGTTTTTGGAAGGACAAGCGGTAACTGGTCTTCTGGAACAGCTGTGGAAGTCCCATCTTCCCAATGGATGATCGGAATTGGTTCACCCCAATAACGTTGGCGACTAAAGAGCCAGTCACGTAGACGGTAGGTAATGGTCTCCTCGCCCATCCCTTTTTCTTCTAGCCAAGCCGTCATGCGGGCTTTAGCCTCTTCGGTATTTAAACCGTCTAAAAACTCAGAATGAATATGCGGCCCATCTCCGGTATAGACTTCCTTCTCAACATCGCCTCCTTCAATAACAGGGAGGAGCGGAAGATCATAAACCTTCGCAAATTCCCAGTCACGCGCATCATGAGCAGGAACCGCCATCACCGCACCTGTTCCGTAGCTCGCCAAGACATAATCAGCGATCCAAATTGGAATTTCTTTGCCGTTGGCAGGGTTGATGGCATAAGCACCCGTAAAGGCACCCGTCTTCTCCTTGGCCAAATCTGTGCGAGCCAAATCCGACTTGAGACTAGCCTGACGCTTGTACTCAGCCACAGCCTCAGCCTGCTCAGGTGTTGTAATCACATCCACCAAGGCATGCTCCGGAGCCAAAACCGCATAGCTAGCCCCAAAAAGCGTGTCCACACGGGTTGTAAAGACAGAGAACGTCTCCTCATGCCCCTTAATCTTGAAATGAACAGTCACCCCAGAAGACTTGCCAACCCAGTTCCGCTGCATATCCTTGATAGACTCAGGCCAATCTAACTCTTCCAAGTCTTCCAACAGACGATCCGCATAGGCTGTAATCTTCAACATCCACTGCCGCATTGGCTTGCGCACAACCGGATACCCCCCACGCTCAGAAGTCCCATCAGGAAGCACCTCTTCGTTGGCAATCGCAGTCCCCAACTCTTCGACCCAGTTAACCGGCACTTCCGCTTCATAAGCCAAGCCTTTCTCGTAAAGCTTGGTAAAAATCCACTGCGTCCACTTGTAATAATTCGGATCAGTAGTGTTCACCTCACGGTCCCAGTCATAAGAAAAACCGAGCGCATTAATCTGACGCTTAAAGTTGGCAATATTCTCCGCTGTAAACTCCGCAGGGTCATTCCCTGTATCCATAGCATACTGCTCCGCAGGAAGACCAAAAGCATCCCAACCCATCGGGTGAAGAACATTATAACCCTGAGCACGCTTGTAACGACTCAAAATATCCGTTGCTGTGTAACCTTCTGGATGCCCTACATGAAGACCCGCTCCTGACGGATATGGAAACATATCCAAAGCATAAAACTTCGGTTTATCCGCATCCGTTCCAGTCCGGAAAGTTTGATTCTCAGCCCAGAACTTTTGCCATTTCGGTTCAATTTCTTTGTGATTATAAAAGCTCATCATCTGCCTCACTTTAACAATAAATTACCCCTATTATACCATGAAAAAATTAGAGCAGCCAAGCGATTCCCGCTGCTTTCACGACAAACGCATGAAGAAAACTCCCTATTGAAAATTTTCAGTAACCGATAAATATTCGTAAAAACGACCTCTTAAGCCTATAATTAGCTTAGGAGAGCGTTTTTATGGATGTTATGTTTTCATATTTAAAGTCTATTGAAGATAAGAGAGATAGTTGGAAAATTCGTCATACTCTCGTTGATATCGTTCTTCTTATTTTCTTTGCTCGCCTATCTGGAGCTGAGTATTGGGAAGATATTGAAGATTTTGGGAAATGTTACGAACACAGTCTTCGTACGGTTTTATCCTTAGAAAACGGGATTCCATCACATGATACCATGCAGCGTGTCCTAGCGACTATAAATCCTAATGTTTTGATTAATCTCTCTATACTGTGGGCAACTTTGTTGGAAGAAGCTCAATTAAATAAAGGGAATTTTTCGACTTTTAAATAAAGGGAATTTTTCGACTTTTTCCAAGCGTTTAATTGCTATTGATGGAAAGACTATAAAAGGAAATGCCAGTGCCAAGCAAAATCCTCTTCATATAGTGAGTGCTTATGCAACTGACTTGG
>NZ_JAEMED010000030.1 GCF_016458205.1 Streptococcus sp. 121
TCGAAGACCATCCAGCCATAAGATTTGTCTGGTTCATTCATGGGAGCAAATAGATCATAGGTAACTTGGATAGTTTTTTCTGGATTTAAAAGGCCAGCTTTAGCCTCCTTCTTCAGTCGATCCAAGACACCTGGTTCACTTTCCTCCATTTCATCAAGCAGACCGTATTTGTGAAGTATTCTTTGTTTTACTTTCCCGTCCTTACGATATCCTTCAACAAGATAAACGTGAGTCCTACCTTCTTTGTTAGTAGTCGTTTTAATAAAAGCCATATTTCTATTATATCATACACAACCATATACAACAAGTGTTTTGTACAAAAAATGTTGAAAAAATACAGTTCTATCAAGCGGTTGAGCTGGATTGCTTACAACACAAAGTGATAAACTCGAGATTATATCTTAAATAGGCTCAAAATCAAGCTTTTTCTCCCCAAGAACCAGTGCTCAGACTTGATTTTAACCCCTGTTTTTAAGGCATTTTTGGTATAATGGAGGAATAGAAAAAGTGAGGATTGTATGCAGGATAAAATTGTTATTCATGGCGCACGCGCCCATAATTTAAAAAATATCGATGTGACTATCCCCCGTGACAAGCTGGTCGTTGTTACCGGTTTATCTGGTTCAGGGAAGTCTAGCCTAGCCTTCGATACCCTTTATGCGGAAGGACAACGTCGTTATGTCGAATCTTTATCTGCTTATGCCCGTCAGTTCTTGGGCAATATGGATAAACCGGATGTCGATTCCATTGATGGTCTTAGTCCCGCAATTTCCATTGACCAGAAGACAACCAGTAAGAACCCACGTTCGACTGTAGGGACCATTACCGAAATTAATGACTACCTTCGCTTGCTTTACGCTCGTGTTGGGACACCATACTGTATCAATGGCCACGGAGCCATTGAGGCCTCCTCTGTGGAGCAGATTGTGGACCAAGTCTTAGAATTACCTGAAGGTCAACGGCTTCAGGTCTTGTCGCCTGTTCTTCGTAAGAAGAAGGGGCAACATAAGAATCTTCTGGCTAAGATTCAAAAAGATGGCTATGTCCGGGTTCGTGTAGATGGCGAAATCTATGATGTTACTGAGGTTCCAGAGCTTTCTAAGAGCAAGAAACATGATATCGAAATTGTGGTTGACCGGATTGCCCTTCGTGATGGAATCCGGTCCCGATTGTTTGATTCTGTCGAAGCTGCTTTGCGTCTTTCCGAAGGTTACCTGATGATTGATACCATGGATGGCAAGGAGTTGCTCTTCTCCGAGCACTATGCCTGTGCGGTTTGTGGTTTTACGGTTCCTGAATTAGAGCCGCGGCTCTTCTCCTTCAATGCTCCTTTTGGATCTTGCTCGGTTTGTGATGGTTTGGGGATGAAATTGGAAGTTGATTTGGACTTGGTGGTGCCAGATGGAAGTAAAAGTCTGCGCGAGGGAGCACTTGCTCCTTGGAATCCGATTTCCTCCAATTATTATCCGCAGATGTTGGAACAGGCCATGAATGACTTTGGGATCAATATGGATACTCCATTTGAAGACTTATCCCAAGAGGACAAGGACTTGATATTCTTTGGTTCTGGTGGACGGGAATTCCACTTCCATTATGAAAATGAGTTTGGTGGTGTGCGTGATATTGATATTCCCTTTGAGGGTGTGGCCAATAACATTAGCCGCCGCTACCGGGAAACCAGCAGTGATTATACCCGCAATGTTATGCGGACCTATATGAATGAGCTGACCTGTGGAACCTGTAAGGGCTATCGTCTAAACCCACCCGCCCTTTCTGTTCGTGTGGGCGGTGAAGAAGGTCTTAATATTGGCCAGGTATCAGACTTGTCTGTCGCGGACCATCTAGCCTATGTTGATAGCCTAGCCTTGACAGAGACAGAGGCCACCATTGCGAAACCGATTATTAAAGAAATTCATGATCGCTTGTCCTTCCTCAACAATGTTGGTCTGAACTACCTGACCCTCTCTCGGACTGCAGGAACCTTGTCTGGTGGTGAGAGCCAGCGGATTCGCTTGGCGACTCAGATTGGTTCTAACTTAAGTGGGGTTCTCTATATCTTAGATGAGCCATCCATCGGTTTGCACCAGCGAGATAATGACCGCTTGATTGAAAGTCTCAAGAAGATGCGTGACTTGGGAAATACCTTGATTGTGGTGGAGCATGATGAGGACACCATGCGAGCAGCGGATTGGTTGATTGATATTGGTCCAGGCGCAGGTGTCTTCGGTGGTCAAGTTGTAGCATCGGGTACGCCTGACCAAGTGGCCAAGGATAAAAACTCCTTGACGGGGCAATACCTGTCTGGAAAACGGTCCATCCCAGTTCCGACAGAACGCCGTACTGGAAATGGACAATTTATTGAGATTACAGGAGCTAGTGAGAACAATCTAAAAGATGTCTCAGCTTCTTTCCCACTCGGAAAGTTTGTGGCGGTCACAGGGGTTTCAGGTTCCGGTAAATCTACCTTGGTCAACGCGATTCTCAAGAAAGCTATGGCCCAGGAACTCAACCGCAACTCGGAGAAACCAGGGCGCTTTAAAACCATTACTGGTATTGACCAGGTCGAGCGGTTGATCGACATTGACCAGAGTCCAATCGGGCGGACCCCTCGTTCCAATCCAGCGACCTATACAGGTGTCTTTGACGATATCCGTGATCTCTTTGCCCAGACCAATGAGGCTAAAATTCGAGGCTATAAGAAAGGTCGCTTTAGTTTTAACGTTAAGGGAGGTCGTTGTGAGGCTTGCTCGGGCGATGGAATTATCAAAATTGAGATGCACTTCCTGCCAGACGTCTATGTTCCCTGTGAGGTCTGTCATGGAACCCGTTATAATAGCGAAACCCTAGAGGTTCATTACAAAGAGAAGAATATTGCCGAAATTCTAGATATGACGGTCAATGATGCCGTTGACTTTTTCCAACATATTCCGAAAATTCAACGCAAACTCCAGACCATTAAGGATGTGGGCTTGGGCTATGTGACCCTTGGACAGCCGGCAACTACGCTCTCTGGAGGAGAAGCACAGCGGATGAAGTTGGCATCTGAATTGCACAAGCGCTCGAATGGGAAGTCTTTCTATATCTTGGACGAACCAACAACTGGTTTGCATACCGAAGATATTGCTCGACTCTTGAAGGTTTTGGAGCGTTTTGTGGAAGAAGGAAATACGGTCTTGGTCATTGAACATAACTTGGATGTGATTAAAACGGCTGATCACATCATCGACTTGGGACCGGAAGGTGGTGTCGGCGGCGGTCAAATTATCGCCGTAGGGACACCAGAAGAAGTAGCGGCCAACCCAGCCAGTCATACAGGTCGTTACTTGCGGACAAAATTAGAGGAGGCTTAGGCTTATGAAACGATTGGAAAAATTGCAAGCGGAACTCGTGGCGCGTGACTTGGATGGCTTCTTGGTCAACAACCTGACCAATGTTTATTACCTAACTGGTTTTTCGGGCTCCAATGCTACTGTCTTTGTAGAACCAGATGCGGTTACCTTTTTCACAGATTCTCGCTATACCCTCGCGGCTAAGGATGTGCTCCATCCAAATATTCGCTTTGTGGAGACGCGCTTAGAACTGGCAGAGGTGGAGAAGCTTGCCGAGGATCGGGGCTTGAAGCGGGTTGGGTTTGAACCAACGGTTCCTTATCATTACTACCAGGAGTTAGCTGGTCGTTTGTCAGAGCAGAAGCTTGTGGCGGAGGCAAATCTGGTAGAAAGCTTACGGATTATCAAAGACGAGTCTGAAATTGCGGTGATCCAGGAAGCTTGTAAGATTTCAGACCAGGCCTTTATAGATGCTCTGGACTTTATCAAGCTAGGGAAAACTGAGCTGGAAATTGCCAACTTCCTAGACTTCCGCATGCGGGAATTGGGGGCAAGTGGCTTGTCCTTTGATTCTATTGTGGCTTCTGGCCCAAATTCCGCCATGCCTCATGCCCATCCAGGTCAACGGAAGCTGGAAGCAGGGGATACGTTGACCTTGGACTTTGGTTGTGTTTTCAATCATTATGTGTCGGACATGACTCGGACCATTTACTTGGATCATGTGAATGATGAGCAGGCAGCCTTGCATCAATTGGTTTTAGACGCCAATCAGGCGGTTATTGATCAGGCACAAGCGGGGATGCTTCTAACTGATTTTGACCAGGTAGCTCGATCTTTAATCGACCAAGCTGGCTATGGTCCAGCCTTTAGCCATTCAATTGGGCATGGGATGGGGCTGGAAGTCCATGAAGTACCTTTCTTCAGGGCTGGGTCAGAGGACCGGCTTCAATCTGGTATGGTCGTGACCGACGAGCCAGGTATCTACTTGGATGGCAAATATGGTCTGCGGATTGAAGATGACCTATGGATTAGAGAAGGAGGCTGCCAGGTTTTAACCAAGGCACCTAAGGAGCTAATCATCATTTGAGGTTTGCCTTGAATTGTGATAGAATGAAGAGAAAAATTTATATTTGAAGAGGTATTCAAGCATGATTGATGCAAGTAAACTAAGAGCTGGGATGACTTTCGTAGCGTCAGATGGTAAATTGCTTCGCGTATTGGAAGCCAGCCACCACAAGCCAGGTAAGGGAAATACCGTAATGCGTATGAAATTGCGTGATGTGCGGAATGGTTCAACCTTCGATACGACTTACCGTCCTGATGAAAAATTTGAACAAGCGATCATCGAAAGCCGCACTGCGACTTATCTATACCAAATGGATGATACAGCTTACTTCATGGATACAGAGAGCTTCGAACAATATGAAATTCCAACTGTAGCAGTTCAAGATGAGCTTCGTTTCATTTTGGAAAACTCCGAAGTGAAGATCCAATTCTATGGAACTGAGGTGATTGGGGTGACTGTACCAACTACAGTTGAATTGACGGTTACAGATACGCAGCCATCTATTAAAGGTGCAACGGTTACAGGTTCTGGTAAACCCGCAACTCTTGAAACTGGTTTAGTGGTAAACGTACCAGACTTTATTGAAATTGGTCAAAAATTGATTATCAACACTCAAGAAGGTACTTACGTATCCCGTGCCTAGAAAGGACCAGCTATGACGCAACAATCAGGTGACATTATTATTGCCCCTCGGGTCTTAGAGAAAATCATCGCGATTGCGACGGCTAAAGTGGATGGAGTTCATTCCTTTGCTAATAAGAATATGTCTGATAGCTTGATGAAGAATAGTTCAAGCCGTGGTGTTTATATTGAAGACATGCAGGCAGATGAAAAAGTTGTGGATATCTATCTATATTTGGAATATGGAGTTTCTGTTCCTAACGTGGCAATGGAAATCCAAAAAACCGTTAAAACAGCTGTTCGCAATTATGTAGAGATGGAATTGGCAGCGGTCAACCTTCATGTTGCTGGAATTGTTCCAGAAAAGACGCCAAAACCAGACTTGAAAGACCTTTTCAACGAGGACTTTCTAAATGACTAAAGCGCAACAAGAAACCCGTCGTGACTTACGAGAACGTGCCCTTCAGACCCTCATGGGATTGGAATTTCAGGAGGACTCCATGGGCCTTGTCGCTTTTGCCTATAACTATGACAAGGAAGAAGTTGAAGAAGAGCGTGAAGTTCCCGTCTTTCTTCTCAACCTTGTTCAAGGTGTTCAAACCCACAAAGAAGACTTAGACCAGAAAATTTCGGTTAAGTTGAAAAAAGGCTGGACTATTGACCGCCTAACCCTAATTGAGAAGAACATCCTTCGTCTGGGCCTCTTCGAAATGCTCTATTTTGAAGAAACCCCAGCCATCGTAGCGGTTAACGAGGCGGTGGAGTTGGCCAAGTCCTTCTCAGAACCAAAATCTGCCCGCTTTGTGAACGGGGTCTTGTCGGCCTATGTAGATGAAGCGGAAGCTAAAGAAGTATGAAAGAGAGGTTAGCTTAGGCTAGCCCCCTTTTTATGTATAAAATCGTTTTTTGTGTATAAAATTAATAGTTATAGTCTTTTAGTTTACTTTTAGTACAAGGCAGCGAGTTGTAGACAGTACTGAAGTACGGCAAGACGAGCTAACACAGTAATAAAAGATAAACTAAAAGAGTATATTGATAGAAAGGATAGGTCAAAAACTCATGCAAACCCTCTTTTCGCACGTGAAAATCTCGACGAAGATGATGTTGGGATTGTTACTTTTTATGGCGATTGGTACAGCTGGTGAGATGGTTCTGCCGACTATGTTGTCGATGATCCTGGAAGATGGTGTTCGAGGAAATAGCCAGCAGGCTGTTATCACTTATGCCTTGATCATGGTCATTTCACTATTTGTTAGTTTCTTAGCAATGTTGGTAGCGAATCTCTTTTCCTCAAAAATTGCGGCCCGCTTAGCTCGTGATCTGCGACAGGCGGTTTTCACCAAGATTTCAAATCTTTCTGCCAAGGAATTTGACAAGTTCGGCACCGCCTCACTCGTGACTCGGAGTACAGCGGATATCGTTAATATACAGGAGTTTACGACCGTGGCCCTTCAATTCGGTTTGATGGGGCCCTTCCTCTTAGCTGCAGGTCTGATTCTCTCCATTTCTACTGGTGGGCAGCTGAGTTTGGTCTTGGTTGTTTCGGTTCCCCTGATGATCATCGTGACCTCCATCTTGGGTTGGTTGTCTATTCGCTATTCAACCCGTTTGCGGGAGCTTTTGGATCAACTGAACCGACGATTTTTAGAGATGTTGGAAGGAGTTCGCGTCATTCGTGCCTTCAACAAACAAGATTTCGAAACGGCTAAATTTGACGTCATTAACCAAGATTACAAGGATACCGCCATTACCAATGGACGGATTATGAACATCCTCAATCCCTTCATTAATCTTGTTTTTGGTCTGACCAATGCCGGTATCCTAATTGTAGGAAGTTTTCTGTTAGCCAATCGCGAAATTAGCGTCGGTAGCATCGTGGCCAATACGGAGTATGTGGCCATTATCCTCTTCGGAATCCTCATCGGCCTTTTTATTGTCTCCATGCTCCCAACGACCCTGACTTGTATTCGCCGTGTGGCGGAAGTTTTAGGAACAGAGTCCTCTATTCGAGATGGAGACAAGCTTATGGAAAAGGCTGAGGCAGTCACCGTAGAATTTAAAAATGTGACGTTTGGCTACGATGATGCGGCAGAGCCTGTTTTGCATCATCTGAATTTCACGACCAAACCCGGACAAATTACGGCCTTTATCGGAAGAACCGCTTCAGGGAAATCTTCAATTCTGAAACTGATTCCTCGACTCTATGATGTTCGATACGGGGAAATTAAAATTAACGGTATCAATATTAAAGACTACAAACTCCAAGACTTGCGTGACTTGATTGGATATGTCCCACAGAAAAATGTTCTCTTCACGGGGGATATCGCGAGCAACCTCAACTTTGGAAATGAGAATGGGCAGGAGGAAGATTGGCAAGTGGCGACGGACATTGCTTCTGCGACTGAGTTTATTCAAGGTAAAGAAGGTGGCTTCCATGCTTCCATTAGCCAAGGTGGAAGCAATCTATCCGGTGGTCAGCGGCAAAGGATGGCCATTGCCCGTGCCTTGATGAAGAAGGCTCCTCTGTATCTATTTGATGATAGTTTATCTGCTCTTGATATGAAGACTGACCAGGCTATTCGCCACCGTTTTCGAACGGATTTGGCTGATGCCAATATTATGATCGTTGCTCAACGAATTTCTTCCATTATGTCTGCGGATCAGATTATTGTCATTGATAAGGGGGAGATTGTGGGAATCGGGACCCATCAGGAATTACTTGAATCGACCCCACTTTACCGAGAAATTGCAGAATTGCAGTTAGGAAAGGAGGCGCTTGACCATGCTTAGTTCTTTTAAGAAGTTATTCCCTTATTTGCGAGCTCATCGATGGAGCTTGGTTTTTATTGCCCTGCTTGCTATTCTAGGAACTAGTTTCACTGTTTTGGCGCCGACCTTCTTGGGGAATGTAACGACAGAGCTTTTCAATGGGGTAGCCAATGATTATCAGTTTAATTGGGACCGCATAGGAAGGCTCCTTGTGATCCTCGTTCTT
The DNA here is from genome assembly GCF_016458205.1 of Streptococcus sp. 121. GTDB lineage: Bacteria > Bacillota > Bacilli > Lactobacillales > Streptococcaceae > Streptococcus. The sequence continues at coordinate 8,012 of NZ_JAEMED010000030.1, forward strand.
ACCTATGTCGTTGCGGAAATCTTCATTTTTCTTCAGGGATTCTTCCTGTCTCGCGTTTCGGCATCTATTATTAAGACTTTACGCGACGATGTCAATGCTAAAATTCAGAGTCTACCGCTCCAATTTTATGATAGTCGAACCAATGGAGAAATTTTGTCCACCCTGACTAATGATATGGACAGGCTTAATAGTGCCATTGGTCAAAATTTGATTGATGTTTTGACGCAGGTTGTGACGGCTATCGGAATCTTGGTTATGATGCTCAGTATCAATGTTTGGATGACCTTGATTGCGGTATTGATGGTTATTCTGTCCGTTCTTGCATCTATGGGGTCGATGCGCGTGGGGCAGCAGAGTTATGAAAAACAACAAGAACTCATTGCTCAATTTAACGGATTTGTCGAAGAAACCTACAATGGTCAGACGGTAATCCAGGCCTTCAACTACCAGAACCAATCCCAGGCTCAATTTGCTCAGATTAACCAGGAGCTGTCTGAAACCGCTGAAAAAGCGCTGATTGCGACGGGTGCTGTACAACCAATCATTCGTGTAGTCAGCAATCTTGGTTATGTGTCCTCAGCAACTATCGGTGCTTTCTTTGCTCTTAATGGTGTCATTACGGTCGGAAATATCCAGACCATGTTGCAGTATACCCAACGGTTTGCGGAACCCTTTTCAACGATTGCTTCTATGACAGGGGTCTTCTCTGGAGCTAGTGCAGCGATTGATCGGATCTTCGCAATTTTAAATGAGGAATCAGAGGCTCCAAGCCCAGAAAATCCAAACTTCCCAAGTCCTGCCAAAGGGCAAGTGACTTTCGAACATGTTCAGTTTGGATACACAGAGGACAAACTCCTCATGAAGGATGTCTCCATCCAAGTTCAACCGGGGCAAAAAGTGGCCATCGTGGGACCAACGGGTGCTGGTAAAACAACCCTAGTGAACTTGCTGATGCGATTTTACGACATTAAAGGAGGACGCATTCTGATTGATGGTCATGATACTATGCAAATGACTCGTGAACAACTACGGCAAAATTTTGCAATGGTACTACAAGATACTTGGCTCTTTGATGGAACCATTCTGGAGAACTTGATGTATGGTCGCGATGGCATGACAGAAGAAGAGGCTAAGAATGCAGCACGGTTAGCACACGTTCATGACTTTATCAAAACTCTCCCAGGGACCTACCATTTTAGACTAGAAAACAATGGTGTCAATGTTTCTCAAGGAGAACGCCAACTTTTGACAATCGCTAGGGCCATTGCTGCAGACCCTGCAATCATGATTCTGGATGAAGCTACTTCTAATGTAGATACCCACACCGAATTGAAAATCCAAGAAGCTATGAGTCAGCTCATGAAAGGCCGTACGAGCTTCGTCATTGCCCATCGCCTCTCCACCATTCGTGATGCAGATATGATTCTCTACATGGAACAAGGGGATATTAAAGAAGTCGGAAACCATGATCAACTCATGGCCCAAGATGGCAAGTATGCGGCTCTCTATAACAGTCAATTCCAATAATCATTCCTAGTTGATAGGATTTCTTTGAAACAAATTAGTATAACTGTTACGAAAGATGTACCCCAGATGTTTTCCCTAAGGTTTAACGATTGGGGTACGTTTTTTTTATAACTCAGCTAAATAAGAGAATGCTATATCAAAATTTTTTGCTGATAATATTTATGGTCTATGTTTTCAAGTTTTTTACCATTCAGGATGTTTTGACGACATTTTAGGACTTTTGGGTTTGAAAAGAAGAAGGCTGTGCTATACTCAAATGCAGATTGGAGGTAAAAGATGAAAACAGATTCACTTTCTTTATCTGAATTGCAAAGCCTATTTGCAGGGACAGCCGGTACCAGTAAATTTGTGATGGCAGATGCCAATGGCTATTCTTGTCGCTATCCCAATGGACAGTGGGGCTATATTGTAACCAAGTCGCCGTTTGAAGCAACCAAAGATACGGTCGTAAATGGTTGGGTATCATCGATGGCTGGTGGATATTGGTCAGGAGGTAGACCTTAAATGAAGGAGGAAGAATTGTTGGAGCACTATTACAATCTCTTATTGAGTTCAAGCTTGCTACCAGACGAGCGGAAGATCCTGCTCGCTTATAAGTAAGATTTAATTGTTTCTAATAGAAAATGGAAAGATTGTTTTCTAACCATGGTTGAAGAAATTCGCCTTTTATCTCTCCAGAAGATTGGGGAGGAGGGACTTAGCCCGGATTTGGCGGAGTTCTATAAGAAAGTTGCTTTTATTGCCAAGGTGGAAGAGGAGAAAGCCAGAGGGCTGGCCTCCTTGGGAAACTTTTTTCATTAAGGATTTGTGAAAGTCGGGAACAGCTCCCGACTTTTTATGGCAATTTCAGTGATGGATGGCTGAAACTTATTTATACAAGTAATACTCATTACATTTCAAAATCTGAATGTGTTAATCCTCTTCGCCGAACCCTAAGTTCTATCTTCATTGGATTGCCTTTTCAGATTTCGAACTGTTTCGAGTATAAATATACGATGCTTTATGTTTTCAAATTTTTACCATTCAGGATGTTTGGATGACATTTTGGGACTTTGTTGTTTGAAAACCGTGGATAAGTAGTAAAATGAAACTAGTAAAGTGCCGTGGATCCTAAAAAATCACTGTACGATCAATTTTAGGTTCACTTATAAGAAAGTGAGGAGCTTATGAAAAAAACATGTGTCTGGGTTAATCGTAAATATCTTGAATCTCCTCTTGGATTGGGGATAAATACGGTGGCCTTAGTTTTTTTAGCTCTATTAAAGGAAACACTTCGGAAACTTTTACAAGGAGTTGAAGACGAATAAAACTGAGAAAATAGATTTCGTTTTTTCGAGACACTCCGAAAATAGTTGAAGGGAGTAGAAAAGCCCCCTATCTTGTAAGTCTGAAAATGGAGTTATGCTATGGCTTTATACTTTTTATTATTGTTTTTAGTGATAGAAATAGTTGTCTACAGGAAATACCGGAACCTTTTTAGAAAAGTTTCGTTTGTGGATATCTTACTACTTCTTTGGAGCCTTGCCCAATTTCTGGATGGTTTTCGTTTAGGATATCTAATTATGGTTTTGATCTGGCTGGGATTTATCTTAGTGGAGCTAAAGTGGGGGAGGAGTAAGAAAGATGAAAGGAGATAAGACGTGGCTATTATGAAACGGCTCAATTAGTTTCACCAGTAGTATGTTATCCAATAGATTTCATGAGAATTTAAACCCCATCCAGAACGAGTTGTCTGGATGGGTTTTAAGAATATACAAGCCTAAGTTGAAAAATGGAAAAAGAAATTTAATCTATACGTTCAAAGATTTCAAAAACCATCATCGCATCATCCCGGAATTCTATGCCTGCTTCTTGGAAATAGGGCTTAAAGAAAGCATCGTGAACCTTTCTCCAGTAGGCATAACTTAGGTCACCTTCTCCTTCCATGCGGGCTTGGTCGGGAGTGATTTCCTTGTAGGGGATGAGGAGGACTTCCTTTGTTTGGGTGATGCAAACGGGTTCTTGGGAGCCATCAAGGATAACATTGTATTCCCCAATTTGAGGTAAAGGGTCGTCCTTTCCATAGAGATCAAGTGCGGATGTAGTGGCCGTCTTTTTTCCGATTTTAACCAAATCAGCTAGTTCATCGGCTAGTTTAGGACTATCTCCAAAACTCCAAGCTTGGAATTTGGTTTGAGGAGGGAGCTTTTTCTTGGAACAAAAAGCAGCCCAGTAGTCGGAAATCTCGGATGTCATGTGTGAACCTTCTAATCTGTTAAGAAAAACCGGGGTTGTAAGTGTACAAGAGGAAGGATAACGAGGAGGCTAAAAGCGAGGGTTAGCAGTCCAGCTGTTCCATTTACACTGAGTGAGTAGATGATGGGGGACATTCCTTCAGGTGCATAATCAGACCAGAATAGAATTCCTGCCCAAAAATGAAAGAGGTAACGAACCAAAATAGCCGTGAAAGCAGCTAGAGTGGCTATTTTGATAGCCTGGCTCTTGTGGCCTTTTTTAAGAGCGGCCTTAAAGGAAGGGGCAAAGAAACCGGCCAGTCCCATAACGAGAAAGGCTAAAACATATTCAATGAATACTTGGGGAAGACTTAGATAATAAACCCTTGAAAGAAGAAAATGCAAGAGTCCCCAGCTGAGTCCAGCTAGTAAGCCTGGTTTCAATCCTCGTCTGAGAGAAAATAGAAGTAGGGGGATGGTACCAAAGGAAGGGGTAAACCAGGATGCAAAATCTGGTAGCATGGAGAGGGCCATAGCCAGGGCAGCAAAGATTGCTGCTTCTGTTAAGACGGATAAATTTTTGGACATAAAAAACTCCTTTCAGCAAGTGCGAAGGAGTGATGAAGTCATGGAAAGCTTTCCAAAAAGGTTAGCAACATTTCCCTACGCCAGTATTAACTGTGTCAGGTTCCATGGGTCTCTTCTTTCTATGGTTTATCTAGTTGGATGAATCATGAAAGAAGATCTCAGCCTCAGCACCCCAAATGTTTTCTGAATTCATTTTACCATAGTAAGCGCTTTACTTCAAGAATCTATTCCTTTTTGAAAAGTGGTTATACTGGACAAACTTCAAAATCGGAATACTCGAAAAATTTCAAAAAAATGACTAGGAAAGCCGATGGTGGTAGAACTGAAGTTCACCGAAGAGGCTTGACAACGTCAGATTTTGAAATTTAATGAGTATTACAAAAAAATCCTAGGTAAATAACTAGGATTAAGTCTAATTACGAGGACTCGCGAGTAAGCTGACAGGGAGAATATAGCCACTGTGATCAAGTGCCTGTCCTTTGATCCGTTTTAATAGAATCTCGACCATCAACTCAGCCATTTCAGAAATGGGCTGTTTAATAGTGGTTAATTGTGGGTGGTAGTGTTCAACATAGTGGGTGCCATCATAACCGACGACCTCTAAGTCTAGGTTCATGCTTTGGGCAATGTTTTGGACTTGGATTGCGGTTAGGTCATCCGAAGCGAAGATACCATCCGGTCGGTGATCTCTGAGGATTTGTCGAATTTCCATCTCCTTGCGTTGGGTGCTGTAGTGGGATGGAAGATTGACAATGGGTGCCTGAGGGAGTACGCTGGCAAAGCCGGCGTGTCGGAGGCTGGTGGGAGAGTTGGAGTCATCATTTCCTGTCAGCATAAGAATGTTATTAGCTCCGGTTTTGAGGAGGTAGTTGGCGGCGATTTCGCCGCCACTATAGTTGTCAGATGCGACGACAGGGATGTCTGGGGAGAGGTTGCGGTCAAAGGCGACGATAGGGGCGGATACACGGTCGTAGTCGTTAATACCTAAGTTGTGGCTGGAAGAAATAATGCCATCTACTTGGTTGGCTTCTAGCATTTCCAAGTATTCCTTTTCCTTGTCTGGTTCTCCTTGACTATTACAGATGATGGTTTTATAGCCGTGTTTGAAGAGCTCTGCTTCAAGGGCATCGATTAACTCAGCATAGAATACATGGCCTAGCTTGGGGAAAATCAGGCCGACTAATTTGGCAGATTTTCCTTGCAGGCTGCGGGCCATATTATTGGGCTTATAGCCGAGTTCCCGCATGCTTTTGGTGACCTTATCAATGGTTTTCTGTGACAGGTAACCTTTGCGGTTGATGACACGAGAGACAGTAGTGGGGCTAACACCGGCATGTTCGGCGACATCTGTTAGTTTAACGGCCATTGAACGAGAGTGGATAGTAGTGCCCAGTTACTTGTCCTTTTGTTAGATAGCAGCCTGTTTGGTCTTGACCTGGGAAGGCCCGACCGGATAGAACAAATTCTCCACCGTTGATAAAGATTTCAAAGGTTGATTGGTCGATAAAGATTTGAAGTTTTGTGTCTCCTTCTGGGAGTTCCAAATCTCGACTTTCCCCATGTTCTAGATCGAAGCGATGTGCCAAACCGGAGCGATCGACGGTCAAACGACCAGCTTCACGGTCAATCTGAATGTCAAGTCCTTTTTTGTCTGCATTCGCAAAGAGTACCAGGTTGGCATCTTGCCCGGCGGGAACAGTGAGTTCTAACTCATAGCTGTTGTCAGTGTCAACACGATCCGCCCAAGCTTCTTGAGCTTGGCGAAGCTCCTTCATGGCTTCAACTGGCTCTTGGTAGAGTTTACCGTCTTTGAGGCTTAGCTTTTTAACGAGAGACATGCAGCCTTGGTGTTCAAAGGCATCTGATGGGTAGCTAACGTCTGGCAAGCCCATCCAAGAGATGGCATAGGCTGTTCCATCTGGGGCATTGAATCCTTGAGTAGCGTAGGTTTCAAATCCATAGTCGAATTGCATGAGGGATCCAACATCAACCATTTTTGCTGTGGTACTGTCAAACGATTGACCGATTTTATAGAGGTTTGGATAGATGTTCTGGTAGTCAAAAACGTTTTTATCCAAGCCTTGTGGGCAGTAGAGAAGCACCGGTTGTTGGTCGATAAAGACTAGGTTGGGACATTCCATCATATAAGCTGTGCGGTCGTTGGCAAAATCTAAGTCGCCCACCTCAGTCCAGTTGCGGATGTCCTTGTCCTCAGCCTTGTAGAGGCGGACAAAGCCCTTTTTCTCCAAATCTTGACCACCCACGATGGCATAGAACTCCCCTTCATATTGGAAGATTTGTGGGTCACGGAAGTGATCGGTCGCATCACTCGGTTGTTCAATCAGCACTTGATCGATTTTTTCCAAAGTGCCATCTTTATGAAGGAAGGCACCAATTTGTTTAGGATGGCGAATCCAATTTTCGTCGCGTACATTTCCTGTATAAAATAAGAAGAGCTTGTCCTCTACCTGAAAGGCAGATCCGGAATAAGCGCCGTGGCTGTCAAGCGGGGTATCGGGAAGGACTTTTAGTCCAGTTTCTTTGAAGTTTACAAGGTCGTCACTTTCCAGTTGCACCCATTGCTTTAGGCCGTGAGCTGCGCCAAAGGGAAAGTTCTGATAAAAGAGAACCCACTTGCCATCAAAATAAGAAAATCCATTGGGGTCGTTGAGTAGCCCTGTGGCTGGCTCAACGTGGTAGTGGTTATGCCAAGGGGACTGGGCGTTGAGGTCTTTGAGTTCTTGAAGTTCCTTTTCTGTCCAGTCTTCGTAGCGTTTATAACGGTTTTCTGTAGTCCATTTCATAAAAGCGCCTCCATAGTTTTTTGCTATTTTATAGTAAATGTTTTCCTAAGAAAAATCAAGGGTTTACCCTGCCAAAAATATTTTTTCTGCAAAACGATTGACATATTTGCCAGATGTGATAAAATAACAATTGTCAGAACGGTGTAAACCGTTTTCAAAAAAATCAAAACAAGGAGTTGTCACATGGATAACAAGCAGATTGCCCAGTCCGTAATCGAAGCGCTTGGTGGACAGGAAAACGTGAACAGCGTTGCCCACTGTGCGACCCGCCTACGGGTAATGGTCAAAGACGAGTCCAAAATCGATAAGGAAACTGTTGAAAGTTTGGACAAGGTTCAAGGAGCCTTCTTTAACTCCGGTCAATACCAAATCATCTTTGGTACTGGTACCGTTAATAAAATTTATGATGAAGTCGTAGCATTGGGACTTCCAACCAGCTCAACTGGTGAACAGAAAGCTGAAGCTGCTAAACAAGGTAACTGGTTCCAACGTTCTATCCGTACTTTCGGAGACGTATTCGTACCAATCTTGCCAGCTATCGTTGCGACTGGTCTCTTCATGGGGATCCGCGGAGCTATCAATAACGATGCTGTACTAGGTTTGTTTGGAACAACCTCAGAAGCTTTCTCAAGCACTGATTTCTACTTGTGGACACAAGTTCTTACAGATACTGCCTTCATCTTCTTCCCAGCCTTGATTGCTTGGTCTGCTTTCCGTGTATTCGGTGGTAACCCAGTTATCGGGATTGTCTTGGGCTTGATGATGGTTAGCCCAGCTCTTCCAAATGCTTGGGCTGTTGCTTCTGGTGATGCAGAACCATTGATGTTCTTTGGGTTCATCCCAGTCGTTGGCTACCAAAACTCAGTTCTTCCAGCCTTCTTTGTTGGTTTACTTGGTGCAAAATTAGAGAAGTGGTTGCATAAGAAGGTTCCAGATGTGTTGGATCTCTTGTTGGTTCCATTCATTACCTTCTTGGTGATGTCTGTTCTTGGACTTTTTGTCATCGGACCGATCTTCCACTCTGTTGAAAATATCGTACTTGCAGCAACAACTGCAATCCTTGCCTTGCCATTTGGTCTCGCAGGATTGATTCTTGGTGGCGTTCACCAATTGATCGTGGTAACTGGGGTTCACCACATCTTCAACTTGTTGGAAGCACAATTGATTGCCAATACTGGACGCGATCCATTTAACGCCATCATTACTGCTGCTATGACCGCTCAAATGGGTGCAACTCTTGCGGTTGGTGTTAAAACAAAAGATAAAAAACTCAAAGCACTTGCCTTCCCAGCAGCACTTTCTGCCAGCTTGGGTATCACAGAGCCAGCTATCTTCGGGGTTAACCTTCGTTTCGGAAAACCATTTGTAATGGGATTGATTGCCGGTGCAGCCGGTGGTTGGTTGGCATCCATCATGAACCTTGCCGGAACAGGATTTGGTGTAACCATTATCCCAGGAACTCTCCTTTACCTTAACGGTCAATTGTTGCAATACATCATCATGGTTCTTGCAACGACTGGTCTTGGATTCGGTTTGACTTATGCTTTCGGTTATAACGAAAAAGAAGAAGAGGTAGAAGAAGTTGACGCGGCTGTCGAAGCAGCGCAAATGGTTGGTTTGCAAGACGAAGCCGTAGCAACTCCAGTTGAAGGAGAAACAGTTGCTCTTGAAACTGTCCATGACCCAGTCTTCTCTAGCGGTGCAATGGGAAGCGGTATTGCGATCAAACCTAGCCAAGGTGTAGTTTATGCTCCAGCAGATGCAACGGTTACAGTTGCTTTCGAAACTGGACATGCTTATGGTTTGAAAACAGATAAGGGTGCGGAACTCTTGATCCACGTTGGGATCGATACAGTTTCTATGGCTGGTAAAGGATTTGAACAAAAAGTTCAATCTGGTGCCAAAGTGAAAGCTGGTGATGTCTTGGGTACCTTTGACTCAGCAGCAATCGCTGAAGCAGGACTTGAAGATACAACCATGTTTATCGTAACCAACACTGCTGAATACGGACAAGTTTCTCCAGTAGAAGCAGGACAAGCTGTCCAAAAAGGTTCAGAAGTTCTTAGCCTTTCTGCTAAATAAGTGTTAAAATAAAAGGGCCGAGACAGTTCAGTCTCGGCCTTAACTATGTTATAAAAAGCTAAAAATCACACAAAAAACGAGGAGGTCTCGCATGTCTGAAAAACTTTATGCTAGTTTGGAAGCTGGCGGAACGAAATTTGTCTGTGCTGTCGGTGACAGCAATTTTGAAGTCGTGGAAAAAATTCAATTCCCGACAACGACACCTGAGGAAACCATTGGCCAAGCCATTGAATTTTTCTCAAAATTTGACTTGGCAGGTCTAGCCATTGGTTCCTTTGGGCCATTGGATATTGCCCATAGTTCGGAAACCTATGGGTATATCACCACAACCCCTAAACCTCACTGGGCCAATGTTGATTTGGTTGCTCCGTTTAAAGATGCTTTGGAGATTCCAGTTTATGTGACCACTGATGTAAACTCTTCTGCCTTTGGTGAAATTGTTGCCCGAAACCATAAAGTCAATCATTTGGTTTACTATACCATTGGTACAGGTATTGGTGCGGGTGTTATCCAGGATGGTTTATTTATTGGCGGACAAGGGCATCCTGAAATGGGACATGTTCCGGTTGCTGTGCATGATTTAGACCGCGAGGCTGGTTTTGAAGGGGTCTGCCCTTTCCATGGTGTTTGCTTGGAAGGCATGGCAGCTGGCCCAAGTCTAGAAGCTCGCACCGGTTTTCGCGGAGAAAATATTGGTTTGGACTCAGATGTCTGGGATATTCAAGCCTACTATATTGCACAGGCAGCTGTTCAGGCTACAGTCACCTTCCGTCCACAAGTTATTGTCTTTGGGGGTGGGGTTATGGCTCAAGAACATATGTTGAAACGCGTCCACCAACAGTTCGAGAAATTGTTGAATGGTTACCTTCCAGTTCCAGATCTCAACGATTACATTGTTACCCCAGCTGTGCCTGACAATGGGTCAGCGACCTTGGGTAATTTCGTCTTGGCTAAGGAAGTGAGTGAATCCTAAGATGGCACCTGAAATTATTCGGGATCAGGTATTTCTTAGCCGGCCGTCAGCTCCTGTCACTCCTCTGGATTTGGGCTTGGCAGAGCAATTACGGATTGCTCTGGCCGCGAATCGAGATCGGTGCGTGGGCTTGGCCGCCAATATGATTGGCCATTCCAAACAAGCTATGATTATCAGCATGGCTCCAGGTCTGGATTTAGTCCTCTTCAATCCTAAAATCCTTAGTCAATCGGAACCATATGAGACGGAGGAAGGATGCTTGTCTCTGGATGGAGTCCGGCCAACGAAACGCTATCGGAAACTCCGCATCTCTTATCTGGATCAACAATTTCAGCCCCAGGAGCTGGATTTAGAAGGTTTCCCCGCTCAGATTTTCCAACATGAGTGGGACCACTTTCAGGGGATTTTGATTTAAAAAAGCTCACTCGCTAAAACAAGTAGCGAGTGAGTTTTTTGCCAGGAGAAGAAAGCTCTTCCTAGCTTGACATTTGGCTAAAAGATGATACCATTAAATCAAGTTATAAAACGTTTACAGAGGTGATAAAAATGGCTGAGAAATCGTGGTTTCAAAAACGAATTGGTTCCTTGTTTTCAAATAAGGATGCTGAGGAACAAGGGGAGATGATTGTAGCGAGTCCTGTGGCAGGCGAAGTTTTACCTTTGGAAGAAGTGAATGATCCTGTTTTTGCAAGTGGCGCAATGGGAACCGGTTATGCCGTGAAGCCTGTAACCGATGTAGCTTATGCACCCGTTAGTGGAGAAGTGACGATTGCCTTTGAAACGGGGCATGCTTATGGTTTGCGGACAGCTCAAGGTGTAGAACTCTTGGTTCATATTGGGATTGACACCGTCTCCCTAGAGGGAGAAGGGTTTGACGCCAAGGTGAAACAGGGACATATGGTTGAAGCAGGAGATGTTTTGGCCCAGTTTGATCCCCTTGTGATTGCGGAGGCCGGCCTGGAAGCAACGACCATGATTATTGTGACCAACCCTGCAGAGTTTTCACAAATGGACCGCTTGGCCCAAGAGACTGCTGAAGAAGGAGATGCGCTATTTGCCTTGAAGCGACCTGAATAAAAGGCAAGATTGTAGTCACGGAGCAATTCTTTAGAAAACTTTCTTGAAAATGGGGTTTGCCCCCCTTAACCAGAGAGAGTGGGACAGAACGATTTTAATTGTAAAAATCGTTCGTTACAAGTCTTTATTTCATGTTGTAAGCTGAAACGGTTTATCCCCAAACCGTCTCACTCCCACCTCCGGTCTAAAGGCATGTTGAATGCCTTTAGAGCTTATGGATGAAATGAACGAAGTTCATGTCAATGTTGATTAGGTAATTTTCGGAGGTCAAAGAGTCAGAAATTGACTCTTTGAGTTTCTGGATAAGAGAACATGAAATGTTCTCTCAATAAAAGCGAACGAAAATACCAATCAACCACTGCGTCAAAGTGATTTCACTAATGAGAATAGGAAGGTCGAGACAATTGTTCGAACCTTTTTTCATTTTTGGGTAAAATTTTCAAGATGGCCTAGATTGTGATATAATGAAGGGCAGTAGAAAAAAATGAACAAGTAAGGAAAACAATGGCAAATTTATTAAAATCCATTATTGAAAACGACCGAGGGGAACTTCGGAAAATTGAACGGATGGCAGACCGTGTTTTCTCTTATGAAGAGGAAATGGCTGCTTTAACGGATGACGAACTTAAGGCAAAAACTGACGAGTTCAAAGATCGCTATGCTGATGGTGAATCCTTGGATGATCTCTTGTATGAGGCTTTTGCGGTTGTACGTGAGGGTGCTAAACGGGTCCTCGGACTTTTCCCTTATAAGGTACAGGTGATGGGGGGGATTGTTCTTCACCATGGTGACGTGCCTGAAATGCGTACCGGTGAGGGAAAGACCCTGACTGCGACCATGCCGGTTTATCTCAATGCTATTTCTGGCCAAGGAGTTCACGTAGTTACAGTGAATGAGTACTTGAGTGAGCGGGATGCGACTGAGATGGGGGAGCTTTATTCTTGGTTGGGTCTGTCTGTTGGGATTAACTTGGCTTCCAAGTCACCAATGGAGAAACGTCAAGCCTACGCCTGTGACATTACCTACTCTACCAATGCGGAAATCGGTTTCGATTATCTCCGTGATAACATGGTGGCTCGTCCAGAGGACATGGTCCAACGCCGCTTGAATTATGCTCTTGTTGACGAGGTTGACTCTATCTTGATTGATGAGGCGCGGACGCCTTTGATCGTATCTGGACCAACCTCATCTGAAACCAACCAGTTGTATTACTTGGCAGACCGCTATGTGAAAACCTTGGAGGAGGAGGACTATATCATTGATGTCCCATCCAAGACCATTGGCCTCTCAGATTCTGGAATCGACAAGGCCGAAGCCTACTTCAAGTTGGATAACCTCTATGATATCGAACACGTGGCCTTGACTCACTTTATCGATAACGCTCTTCGGGCCAACTACATCATGACCTTGGATATCGATTATGTCGTGAGTCCGGAACAAGAAATTTTGATCGTTGACCAGTTTACCGGTCGGACCATGGAAGGTCGACGCTTCTCTGATGGCTTGCACCAAGCCATTGAAGCCAAGGAAGCTGTTCCGATTCAAGATGAAAGTAAAACATCGGCTTCGATTACCTATCAAAATCTATTCCGGATGTATAAAAAGCTATCTGGGATGACCGGGACCGGGAAAACTGAGGAAGAAGAATTCCGTGAAATCTACAACATTCGGATTATTCCAATTCCAACTAACCGTCCTGTACAACGGATTGACCATCCAGACCTCTTGTATCCAAGCTTGGAAGCCAAATTCAAGGCTGTCGTTCAAGAAGTTAAAGAGCGTTATGAAAAGCGCCAACCGGTTCTTGTGGGTACCGTATCGGTGGATACCAGTGATTACCTTTCACAAAAATTGGTAGAAGCTGGAGTTCCTCACGAAGTCTTGAATGCCAAGAACCATTACAAGGAAGCTCAGATTATCATGAATGCTGGTCAGCCTGGTGCGATTACAATTGCGACCAACATGGCTGGTCGGGGAACCGATATCAAGTTGGGTGAAGGGGTTCGTGAAAATGGAGGTCTCTGCGTTATCGGTACGGAACGCCACGAAAGCCGGCGGATTGATAACCAGCTTCGTGGACGTGCCGGTCGTCAGGGAGATCCAGGTGAATCTCAATTCTACCTATCACTTGAAGATGATTTGATGCGCCGTTTTGGTTCTGAGCGGATTAAGGCTCTCTTGGATCGGATGAATCTGTCAGAAGAAGAGTCCGTAATTCGTTCTGGTATGTTGACGCGTCAAGTGGAGGCGGCTCAGAAGCGGGTTGAAGGGAATAACTACGATACTCGGAAACAGGTCTTGCAATACGATGACGTGATGCGGGAGCAACGAGAAATTATCTACCGGGAACGGTACGATGTGATTTCTGCTGATCGAGACTTAGCCCCTGAAATCCACGCGATGATTCGTCGGACCATCCAACGCCAAGTGGAAAATCATAGCCGTTCCTCTAAGGAAGAACGCCTAGAAGCTCTTTACAATTTTGCCCATTACTGTATTGTGCCGGAAGATGAAATCGAGAAAGAAGACTTGGAAGGGCTCAATGATGCGGCGATGGTGGATTACTTGTATGACTTAGCCATGGATGTCTATGATGATCAAGTTTCCAAGTTGCAAGACGAAGCGGCAGTTAAGGAATTCCAGAAAGTCTTGATTTTACGGGTTGTGGATAACAAGTGGACCGATCATATCGACGCCCTGGATCAGTTGCGGAATGCGGTAGGACTACGTGGTTATGCACAAAATAACCCTGTTGTTGAGTATCAGGCTGAAGGTTTCCGCATGTTTAATGACATGATTGCTTCCTTGGAGTACGATGTGACCCGCTTGATGATGAAAGCACAAATTCATCAACAGGAACGTCCTCGTACAGAGCATAAGATCACTACAACAGCAACTCGGAATATTGCAGCAGAAGGCAGGGAATTACCAGGTGATATCGATCTAAGTAAGGTTGGTCGGAATGACCTCTGTCCATGTGGTTCCGGTAAAAAATTCAAGAACTGTCATGGTCGTCGTTTGTAAGAATTAAAAGTAGAGGAGTGTGGGCAGTCAAGCTCCACTCCTTTTTCTAGCGAATGCTCTTTCCATTTCAAAAACGAACGTTGTCAAGGTTGTGACAAAAGTCTCAACGGTCCTATTTTAGTTAGTGAATTCACTTTGACGCAGTGGTTGATTGGTCAAACAGCTAAAAGGCTGTTTGAGGTATCAGATAGGATTTGCGAAGCAAATAACAATTGTTCGCTTTTATTGAGAGAACATTTCATGTTCTCTTATCCAGATACTCAAAGAGTCAATTCCTGACTCTTTGACCGTCCTATCTCAAAAGCCACAAGGTCATCTGTTTCTTGGAAACAATCACCGTCGTTTTTTCTAGCCTTGTTTGAAATGAATCGAGTCTTTCGATGTTGGAATTGGTTAAGAATATGATTATTGGACATGGAATCGATGTGGAGAACTTGTCTTCGATTGCGAGTGTTATGGAGCGAAAGCCAGGATTTGTCGGCAAGGTTTTAACCCCAGCAGAGCAAGTTGTTTTTGAAGGCTTAAGTCCCAAACGGAAATTGGAATATGTTGGTGGTCGCTGGTCGGCCAAGGAGGCCTTTGCCAAGGCTTGGGGGACAGGTATTGGGGCAGGTCTATTGGGATTTCAAGATTTAGAAATTTTAAATACGGATGACGGGGCGCCCTACTTTTCCAAATCCCCCTTTGCGGGGAAGGTCTGGGTTTCCATTAGTCACACTAAAACTCTTGTTCAAGCCAGTGTTATTTTAGAGGAGGTTAGTCATGAAAACGAGTCCGCATCGGCCGACTAAGGCGGTAATTTCTTTGGAGGCTATTGCCTATAATATTGGGCAGGTTGCCAGTCGATTGCCAGACAAGACTCTCAAAATGGCAGTGGTTAAGGCTAACGCCTACGGTCATGGTGCTGTGGCGGTTTCTCATTATATTCAAGGGATTGTAGATGCTTTTGGGGTCTCCAATATTGATGAAGCCTTAGAGTTACGTGAAAGTGGAATCACCAAAGAGATCCTAGTCTTGGGAGTGACAGCTTATGCGGCGGTCTCTTTGGCACAAGAGCACGATATTTGCTTGACGGTGGCTAGCCTAGACTGGGTGCAGGAACTCTTGTCTATGGGGCAGAGTTTAGAAGGTTTGCGGGTTCACCTCAAGGTTGACTCTGGCATGGGACGGATTGGTTTCCGTTCTGCAACTGAAATCCAGCAAGCCCAGCGAGCTTTACAAGCCCAGGGAGTTGAAGTAGAGGGGCTTTTCACTCATTTTGCGACTGCTGATGAGGTAGATGCTAGTTATTTTGAGGAACAAGGACAGCGCTTTATCAACCTTTTGGAAGAGTTGGAGGAGGTCCCAGCCTTGGTGCACGCTTCCAATTCAGCAACCAGCATTTGGCATCCCGAGACCGTTTTGAACATGGTTCGCTTGGGCAATATTATTTACGGTATGAATCCAAGTGGGCGTACTTTGGAGATTCCTTTTGAAATTAAAGCAGCCTTGTCCCTGGAATCCGAACTAGTCCATGTTAAGAAAATAGCTTCCCAGCAAGGAGTGGGCTATGGGAAAACTTACGTCAGCCAAGAGGAAGAGTATATTGGGACCCTCCCTTTAGGCTATGCGGATGGGTGGACGCGTGATATGCAAGATTTTGAAGTTCTGGTTGATGGTGTTTTTTGTCCGATTGTCGGTCGGGTTTCCATGGACCAGTTAACCATTCGCTTGCCCGAGGCTTATCCAATTGGAACGAAAGTAACCTTGATTGGCAGCAGTGGTCAGGAGAGGATTGATGTGACCCAGGTTGCTGAATACAGGGGGACCATTAATTACGAAGTTGTTTGCTTGCTCAGTGATCGCATTCCTCGTGTTTATCGAAAATAGGTGAGTTATGAATTTGCATCAACCCTTAACCGTATTAGCGGGAGTGGGTCCCAAATCGGCTGAGAAGTGGGCTCGTTTAGGGATTGAAACCTTACAAGACCTGCTCTTGTATTTCCCTTTCCGCTATGAAGATTTTAAACATAAATCCGTTTTTGATTTGGAAGATGGTGAGAAGGCTGTTTTGTCGGGTGTTGTTGTCCGTCCGACCAGTGTTCAGTACTATGGCTATAAGCGTAACCGCGTTCGTTTCTCCATTCAACAAGAGCAGGTTGTGATTGGCGTTACCTTTTTTAACCAACCCTATTTGGTGGATAAGATTCAGATGGGGGCGACTGTTGCGGTTTATGGCAAGTGGGACCAGGCTAAAAATAGTCTAACGGGTATGAAGTTTTTGACCCAAATTGACCAGGATCTGCAGCCGGTATATCACGTAGCCCAAGGGATTTCTCAGGCTAGTCTGGTAAAGTTGATTCGACAGGTTATCGATGAGGGGCTTCATCAGTTACTGGAAGAGAATGTGCCACAAGTATTACGGGAACGCTACCGCCTGTTAGACCGCGTTACGGCAGTGGAGTCTATGCATTTTCCACCAGATTTAGCAGCTTACAAACAAGCCCTTCGGCGGATTAAGTTTGAGGAACTCCTCTATTTCCAACTGCCTTTGCAGTTACTTAAACGAGAACAGGGCAAACCGGGGGATGGGGAAGTTCTGACCTATTCACCGGATCTCCTGGCCCAGGCTAAGGCCAACCTTCCTTTTTCGCTCACGCAAGCCCAGGAGAAGGTCCTGCAGGACATCTTGGCAGACATGGCCAGTGACCGTCAGATGAGTCGCTTGCTACAGGGGGATGTGGGAAGTGGGAAAACGATTGTGGCTGCCTTGGCCATGTATGCCGCTTTTACCGCAGGTTTCCAAGCAGCACTCATGGTGCCAACGGAAATCTTGGCTGAGCAACATTTGGAGAGCTTGGACCAGCTCTTCCCGGATGTTCCCAAGGTCTTGCTCAAGGGGAGTCAGACGGGATCGATCAGGCGGGAGGTCTTGGAGCAAATTGCCTCTGGCGAGGCGGCTTTTGTCATTGGAACGCAGGCACTGATTCAGGATGGGGTGAGCTATGATAAACTAGGCCTGATTATTGTGGACGAACAACACCGCTTTGGGGTGAAGCAGAGGCGCGCCTTACGGGAAAAAGGTCTGCGTCCAGATGTGTTGATGATGACGGCGACGCCCATTCCAAGGACCCTGGCTATCACGGCTTACGGAGACTTAGATGTCTCGATTATTGACCAGTTGCCAGCAGGCCGGAAACCGATCGTAACGCGGTGGGTTAAGCATGAGCAACAGGAGCAGGTCTACACCTGGTTAAAAGAGGAAGTTCAGAAAAAAGCGGCTCAAGCCTATGTGATCTCCCCTTTGATAGAGGAGTCTGAAGCACTGGATTTAAAAAATGCTCAGGATTTGCAGGCAGAATTGCAGTCTTTCTTAGGTCAAGGAATAGAGGTTGGCTTACTTCATGGACGAATGAAGGCAGCCGAAAAAGATCAGGTCATGGACCGCTTTAAGGCTGGTCAACTCAATGTTCTGGTCTCGACGACCGTCATTGAAGTGGGGGTCAATGTTCCCAATGCTTCTATCATGATTATCGTTGATGCTGACCGTTTTGGACTCAGTCAGCTCCACCAGCTACGTGGGCGTGTCGGACGGGGTTCAACCCAATCCTACGCTGTACTGATTGCCAATCCCAAAACAGAAACCGGAAAATCACGGATGAAAATTATGACCGAGACCACCGACGGGTTTCGCTTGGCAGAGGAAGATCTGAAAATGCGAGGGTCTGGTGAGATTTTCGGGACCCGGCAATCTGGATTACCGGAATTTCAGGTGGCGGATATTCTAGAGGATTTTCCTATTTTAGAAGAGGCTAGAAAGGTAGCTCAGGAAATTGTCCAAGACCCGGATTGGCGCAGCAATCCCTTATGGAAAGAAATTGTGTGGAATTTAGAAGAAAAATCGCTTTTGGATTAATAATACTCGAAACAGTTCGAAATCTGAAACGAATTTTAATCCAGGAATTGGATTAAAATTTATAGGTAATGAAGCAAACATCGCTTGCCATCAATCCGATGAAGATAGTTCAACAGGTCTGGGAGACCTGTTGAATATTATCGCTAAAGCGTGCAAGGCACGCAATCAAAGGGGTTCGGCGAAGAGGATTAAGACATTCAGAGTTTGAAATGTAATGAGTATACTCTTTTAGTTTATCTTTTATTACTGTGTTAGCTCGTCTTGCCGTACTTATTTGAAACTTTCTTCGAAAGTTTTATCAGCAACCTCAAAATCTCCCTCAAGATTTTGACCTGTCTACGACTCGCTGCCTTGTACTAAAAGCAAACTAAAACTCCAAGCAGGCTTCGCCTGCTAACTCATGACGGAAAATTAGTTCAGGTATATAATAAAGATGAGCAATACAAATCCGTAAGTTTATTAGGGCTTTGCCGAGCCTGTAACTAAAACTGGATGAATAAGAGTCATGAGATAACTCGAATACGCCTTGAGCGTGAAAATAAAATTACA
>NZ_JAEMED010000031.1 GCF_016458205.1 Streptococcus sp. 121
GATTTAGCTTCGAATTTATTATTGACAGGTAGTATTCCTACTACCCACACATTGGTATTCGTCTTGTTCAGTTTTCAAAGGTCATGTCTCTCACGAGACAACTTAATCAGTTTATCAAAACCTCAATGACTTGTCAACACTTTTGTTTAACTTTTTTGAAGTTTTTTTGTTTTCGTTCGTTTGAGCCGAACTATTCTACTGATTGCGTCCCGTTTAAGGAACTCTCCCTTCAGGACTTTATTAGTATACAACATGATGTTGGTCTTTGCAAGGGGAAAGTTTCATTTTTTTCATTTTTTTAGTAAAAAACCCTAGCGACATGCGCTGGGGTTTTGGAAACTAGTTTATTGTTCTTCCTTAAGAAGAATATGAAGAGTTTCTAGCAAGTTGTCTTCATGGACTTCGATGCTAGATCCACTGGATTTGATTTTAACTTCAACAACACCGTCTGCTGCTTTTTTACCGACGGTGATACGGATTGGGAGTCCAATCAAATCACTATCACTGAATTTAACCCCAGCCCGTTCATTACGGTCATCAGTTAGGACTTCATAGCCTTCTGCCATGAGGGCTGCTTCTAGACGTGCGGTTAAATCAAGGCTATCTTGGTCTTTGACATTAACTGGGATAAGGTGGACGTCGAAAGGTGCAAGCTCTTTAGGGAAGTTAATACCCCATGAGAAACGGTAATCGCCTTTAGGAGTTTTATTCACAAAAAGACGCGCATGTTGTTCCATGATTGCAGAGAGCAAGCGGCTTACTCCGATACCATAAGATCCCATTACGATTGGGATGGCGCGACCGTTCTCATCCAAAACTTTGGCGTCCATAGATTCGGAGTAACGGGTTCCCAACTTAAAGATGTGGCCGATTTCGATTCCACGTGCAAATTGCAATTGGCCCATGCCATCAGGTGAGATTTCCCCTTCCTTGACTTCCCGAATATCGACATACTCTGCTTGGAAGTCCCGACCTGGGTTAACACCGGTCAAGTGGAAATCATCTTCGTTAGCGCCAACAACGGCGTTACGAACATCTTGTACCTTACGGTCAGCAATGATGCGCACTTCTTCTGGTAGCCCCACTGGTCCCAAAGATCCAAAGCCAGCACCAAGAAGGGCTTGGACATCCGCATCTGTCGCCGGGTCCATGAAATCAGCTTCCAAGTAGTTTTTCAATTTCACTTCATTGACTTGATCATTCCCAACAAGGAGCGCCGCTACCGGTTTACCATCTGCCATGTAAATCATCGTCTTGATGGTTTGCTCCTCTGGGACGTCTAGCAATGCTGCAACAGCATCAATGGTCTTGGTATCTGGTGTCGAAACCTTAACAACTTCTTCTTCTGCTACAACGACATTTTTCGGCTTGTATTCATTGGTTGCCATCTCAAGGTTAGCCGCATAACTAGATTCACTAGAGTAAACGATAGTGTCCTCACCAGAAATCACCCATTTTTCCAACTCCGTACGGATGTCGGCCAATACTTCTTCTGGAATTTCATCTAAGCTAGCAATAGATTTATCCAAGACCAACCACCGATCCAAGTCCGTCCGCTCTGGAGTGATCGCCATAAATTCTTGACTATCCTTACCACCCATAGCCCCACCATCACCAATGATGGCCTTATACTCCAAACCAGAACGGTCAAAAATCCGCTCATAGGCTTGGCGGTAGTCCTCATAAGTCACATCCAAACTATCATAATCCGCGTGGAAACTATAGCCGTCCTTCATGATAAATTCACGAGTCCGCAGAAGCCCATTGCGAGGACGTTTCTCGTCGCGGTATTTGGATTGAATTTGGTAAAGATTCATTGGCAATTGTTTGTAAGACTTAACGGAGTCCCGCACAACAACGGTCATGGTCTCTTCATGCGTTGGGCCTAGGATAAAATCTGACCCTTCCCGGTTTTTCAATTTATACAAGTCTTCACCGTAAGTATCGTAACGACCAGACTCACGCCAAAGATCTGCACTGAGAAGCGCGGGTGCGAGCATCTCCACCGCATCCATCTTGTCAAATTCTTCCCGCATAATTTGTTTTGCTTTTTCCAAAACGCGGTTAGCTAGCGGAAGATAGGTATAAATCCCCGCAGAAACTTGGCGAACGTACCCTGCCCGCAGCATCAAGGCGTGGCTAATAACTTGTGCATCACTTGGCATCTCCCGCAAAGTTGGGATTAGCATTTTACTCTGTTTCATTTACTCTCCTCTAAAAAAATGTTCGAATAATATCATTCCAGGTTACAGCAATCATCAGAAGAACCATGAGGCCCGCCCCTACCAAGGTCAGATAGGTTTCCGTCTCCCGTTTAACAGGCTTACGGCGGATGGCTTCAATGATATTCAACAGGATCTTCCCTCCGTCTAGGGCTGGGATCGGTAGTAAGTTAAAAATCCCGATGTTGATGGATAAGAATCCCAACAACTGAAGAACACTGACCCAACCATCGCGAGCCGCCATACTGGAAGCCTGATAGATGGCCACAGGACCACCCAGTCCATTCAGATTCGGATTAAAAATCAGATTGCGGATAGCAGTCACAATTTGTCCAGCTGCTGACGCTGCCATGGTGAAGCCTCCAGTTAGTTTCGCTGTCAGACTAGTATCCAGGGCAGGTAAGACACCAATACGGTAACTCCCATCAATCTCATCCAGCTGGACTTCCTGACTGTTATCGTTGACCTGAACCGATACCTTCCCATCCTTTGTTTTCTCGGTGGCTTTCTCAATAGCTGGAGAAATATCTGCATAATCTACAATAGTGGTGTCCCCGATTTTCTCCAAAGTCACCTGACCGCTGTATCCAGCCTTGGCCAATGCTCCAGATTCCACGACCCGGACCTGGTTGGTATTTGGATTTGGTGCCCCTCCTTGTAGAAAGAGTAGGAGACTAAAGGCAACCACACCCAAAATAAAATTATTCATGGGACCTGCGAAGTTTGTCATGAAACGGCCCCACAGACTAGCGTTTTGATACTGGACATCCAGAGGAGCAATGCGCACTTCCGTTCCATCTTTTTCAATAATGGTCGCATCGTGATCTACCGCATAGCTCTGCTCCTGATCCATCAAAAGTCCCTTAATCGTTAGCGTCTCTTCCAAGTCATATTCTAAAACCTGCAAGGGCACAGCTTGTGAATCCAGTTGCTTCTTGGACAGATTGAGGCGAGTGACCACCCCTTGGTCATTGAGACTTAGGGCAACCAGACTTCCCTTGGGAATCTCAACCCGGTCCTCCCCCCATCCAGCCATACGCACATAGCCCCCCAAGGGCAAGATGCGGATGGTATAGAGGGTTCCATCCTTACCTTGATGGCTAAAGATTTTCGGCCCCATACCAACAGCAAACTCTCGAACTAAGATTCCCGCTCTTTTGGCAAAAAGAAAATGGCCGTATTCATGAACGATAACGATAACTGCAAAAATAAATAAAAAACTTAGAATTCCCATCATAGAGGCAACCACCCCCTCACTTTCTTCCGTGTTAATCGGTCTATTTCAAAGATGCGATCCAAATCCAAAGACTGGACCTCCTGATGCTCGTCTACCGCCCGTTGAATGAGGCTTTCAATGTCCAAGTAGGTGATTTGCCCTTTCAAAAAGGCTGCAACAGCCACCTCATTGGCTGCATTGTAGACAGCTGGGAAAGAACCACCACGCCGACCCACTTCAAAGGCCAGGGCCAGCATAGGGAAGCGATCCATATCCATTTTTTCAAAATGCAGACTCCCAATTTCTGCAAGATCAAAGGGCTTGGGGTGGGAGATCGGCCGATGATAGGGATAGGTCAGAGCAAATTGAATCGGCTCTCGCATATCGCTGGGACCTAACTGAGCTAAAAAGGCTCCATCCTGCAGCTCCACCATGGAATGAAGGATACTCTCCCGGTGTTGGATGACTTCAATCTGGTCATAATCCCAACCAAAGAGATGGTGAGCCTCGATGACTTCCAAACCCTTGTTGACCATGGTACTTGAATCAATGGTAATTTTGGCACCCATGGTCCAGTTGGGGTGAGCCAAAGCCTCCTCGACGGTCACACCTTCTAAGTCGGCTCGACTCTTGTCGCGGAAACTCCCCCCGCTAGCTGTCAGAACTAGTTTTTTAACATCCTCCCGCTTCAAACCTTGCATGGTTTGAAAAATCGCGGAATGTTCTGAGTCCACAGGTAATAAAGTGATTCCTTTCTCTCTGGCGGCGGCCATCACAAAATCGCCAGCCATAACCAGGGTTTCTTTATTGGCCAGGGCAATTTCCTTTTCGGCCTGAATGGCCGCCATGGTGGCCGCAAGGCCAACACTGCCCATGACTGCGTTGACCATGACATCATACTCCCCTTCCGCTGCATAAGCATCGAGGGTCTTGTAATGGACCAGGTTGGGGTAATCTGTGAGCAGCGCTTCTGCCAGACCTACATCTTCTACAACAACCGCAGCCGGTTTAAATTCCTCCACAATCGAACGAGCCGCTTCCAGGTTGGTCGCAAAACTAAAGGCCTTAAGCTGGAACTGATCGGGATAAGACCTTAAAACATCAAGTGTCTGCTGGCCGATGGAGCCCGTCGCACCCATCACATAAATTCGTTTCATCTTAGAAGAACCCTGCTAAGTGCAAAAGTGGGAAGACGAAGAGGAGGCTATCAAAGCGGTCCAAGAGTCCTCCATGCCCTGGGATAAAGCGGCCGGAATCCTTGACGCCATAGTGACGCTTGATGGAACTTTCAACCAAGTCCCCAAACTGTCCTGCTACTGAAAAGAAGATGGATAATAACAGAACAAGGAAGAAACTCCGTCCGTTAAAGGTACCCGGACTCACGAGATAATAGATGGCGGTGACCACCATCGCCCCCGCAATTCCACCTAGACTCCCTTCAACGGTCTTATTAGGGGACACTTGCGGCAACAATTTCCGCTGGCCAAATCGCTTGCCCACGAAGTAAGCTAAACTATCAGTTGCCCACACGATAAAGAGTGCGTATAACACCTTATCCAAACCAGCCATCTGAGCCTCAACCAACATATGGAAGCCGTAACCTAAGTAAAAGGCCGAAGCTATTGGATAGACCGCATCGTCATAGCTATATTCTTCCACAAAGACCGTACTTCCCAAAATGCCTAAAGCTAAAACGGCAAAGAGCGAAATGTTTGAATCATTGGGTAAAAAAGAAAGGTAATTCTCTAAAGGCAAAGCCAAGACCAGCGCCGCAAGGGTTGCTAGAATTCCTTCTGGTGTATTAACAGCCAAACCCTTCATGGTGAAAAGTTCATAAACTCCCAACATCGCTAAGAGGCCAACGATAAATTGAAACGGGAGACCTCCGAACCACAAGAGAGCCAACAAGACCACGGCTGCTCCCACTCCAAACAGCAGGCGATTCTGTAATTCTTTTTCCATCTAAACTCCTCCAAAACGTCGATTGCGCCGATTGTATTCTTGAACTGCCTCTTCTAGAGACTGGGCATCAAAGTCCGGCCATAAGGTGTCTGTAAAGTAGAACTCACTGTAGGCTGACTGCCAAGGCATGAAATTACTGAGACGCATCTCTCCACTGGTACGGATGATCAACTCCGGATCACGCACTTCTTCTGGTAAGACACCTGTATACAGATGAGAAGTGATCACTTGGTCTGTAACCTGATCTGCTTCTAAAGTCCCAACTTGAACTTGCTTCACAATCTTTTGTACGGCCTTGGTTAATTCTGCTCGACCTCCATAGTTCAGTGCAAAGTTCAGAATCATCCCCTGGTTATCCGCTGTTAACTCTTCAGCCCTGCGCAAAGAGTCCAAGGTTGCGGCAGGGAGGCGGTCTACATCACCAATCATCTGGATTTTCACTCCTTGACGATGCAACTCCGGTACATACCGGTCGTAAAACTCAACAGGCAAATTCATAATGAACTTGACTTCTCTTTCAGGCCGAGACCAGTTTTCTGTAGAAAAGGCGTAAACCGTCAAGACCTGTACACCCATCCGACTAGCAGCCTTGGCAACTTCTTGGAGAGCTTCCATACCCGCTTTGTGGCCCAATACTCGTGGCTGCATCCGCTTCTTCGCCCAGCGACCATTTCCATCCATGATGATGCCAATGTGCTTGGGTACCTGTAAAGAAGATTCATCTTCCTTATTTTTGAATCCAAACATAATCTTTTCCATTCTTTCTATCCTCCCTCAATGCTGAACATTTCACACCTGGTATAGCAGTGCAAGCTTCTCCGAAAAGAAGCGAGAAGATTCGGTTCACTATCAAGTTTTCGGTACAAACCGGCAACCAGAGCTACGAATCACTTTTTGTATCAGTCTTTTTAGGAGAGTATGAATCAGTTCATTATACCACAAAAGCCCTAGGCATGGGAAATCACGCCGTTTTTTAGAACTGATCGTCATTCATTTTCTCTGTTTTTCAACACAAAAAAGAACGACAACCTAAGTTGCCGTCCTATCACGTGTTTTAGTTTGGATAGATGTAAGTAACAGTACCTTGTGCAGTTGTAGGGTCAAAGGTTCCACGGTAGTTTCCAATTTGTTGGATTCCGTTGTAGTTTGACTCGTAAACTTGGATAGCATTTTCAGATTCAACTGCTGTAACGTAGGCAACATGTCCGTAACCACCGTCATTCCAAGATGCAACGGCACCAACTTGAGGCGTTGTACCAGTACGGAAACCTGCTGCAGCTGCAGATGCAGCCCAGTCACCACCGTTACCCCAGTAATCGCCAACCCAAGGCGCCATCACTTTAACACCCCAAGTACATTGACCAACAGGGTAGCTTCCTGAAGTGTTGTAGTTGTAAGTCGGTGTGATTGATCCTGTTTGAACTTCTTGAGCCGCTTGTTGGGCTGCTGCTTGCTCTGCTGCTTGACGCTCAGCCTCAGCTTGTTGGGCTGCTGCTTGTTCAGCCGCTTGACGCTCAGCTTCTGCTTGAGCAGCTGCTGCTTGCTCTGCCGCTACACGTTCTGCTTCAGCTTGTTGGGCTGCTTGGTCAGCTGCTGGAGCTGGAGTTTCTTCAGCTTTTGGAGTTTCAGAAGCTGGAGCCTCAACCGCTGGTGCTTCAGGAGTCGCTGGGGTTTCTGAGACTGGGGCTTCCGCTGCTGGAGCTGCAGCTACAGGTGCAGGTGCATCAACTGCTGGAGATGCTGATTCGTTAGCCACAAGATTTGCCACAACTGGTGCTTCAACTGCTGGAGATGCTGCCGTTACAGGGGTTGCTGCTTCAACAAGTGGTGCCACAACCGGTGCTTCCGCTGCTGGGGTTTCAACTACAGGAGCTACTGGAGTCGCAACTGCTTCGAAGGCAAGTGGAGCAACTTCAGCAGCTGGAGCTGCTGCCTCAACCGCAACTGGTTGTGCATATACAGTAGCTTCACGTGGCCAAACTGCGTCTTGACGAACTTGCAAGCCAGTACGGAAATCGGAATCTTCAAGTGCATCAATCAACAATTGAGAGAACGCCGCGTTCTTTTCTGAAGGATTCTTTTCAGTTTCAACAACCGCTTCTTCTGCAAATTCTTCGAATGTATCTAAAACATTCCCATGAGTACCTGTTACACCGAAAACAGATGTAAGGTCATTCATTGTTGGAACAGTTGTTGTAGAAACTGCTTCAGCGATGATGTCACGTACTTGGTTGTTTTGTAAAGATACTTCTTGTGTTTCAGCTGTAACCGCTTGAGCTTCTAAAGCAGATGCTCCCGCTACAGATCCAAGAACTGCAACTCCGGTAACCAATTTTTTCTTAGTTGTAAATGCCATATGTAAATTTCTCCTTTAAGTTGTTCGCTGATTAACGAAACAAGTAGCGAACCTATCTAGCTTAACTAGCTAAAAAAAGTATAGCAAAAATCCGACCGCCTGTCCGTTACGAAAAGATTACAAAAGATTAATAAACCATGCCACTACTTGTCACTTGTTTCAATTGGATCTTCCAAAACCTCTTCTTCTACAACTTCTACAGCCGTTTCTTCCACTTTAGGTGCATTTACAACTGCTTTTAAAGCTGTTAATTCAAAGGTCAAGTAGACACCGTCTACATCTAGCACCATCTTGTTGGCTTCACGGTCAATCTCATCGATGACCCCATATAACCCACCGATGGTAACAATTTCTGTCCCTTTAGCCAGACTAGCCATCTGTTCTTGGCGTTTCGCTTGTTGTTTTTTTTGCTGACGTTGCATAAAAAACAACATTCCTCCAAAGATCAATAGCATCCAAACAAATTGTAAATTCATAGTTGTCTCCTTTATTTCTATTCACTCTACTATATCAAATCATACCCCTAGTGACAAGGAAGAGAGTGGTCGGTCACATACAAAAACCGGCCCAAAGGGCCGGCGCTTCAACTCATTAAAGGGCTGAGATTTTTGCTTTTACATTTTCAAGGCTAAAGCCATATTCGTCAAGAACTTTTCCTGCTGGGGCAGATGCTCCAAAGGTATCAATGGCTAGAACATCTCCGTCGAGTCCAACATATTTATACCAAGACAGGCTTGCTCCCATTTCAACCGCTAGGCGTTTGCGAATGGTATTTGGTAAAACTTCTTCTTTGTAGGCTGCATCTTGTTGATCAAAGACGTCAGCGGATGGCATGCTGACCACGCGCACTTTGACTCCCTCAGCTTCCAATTCTTTGGCAGCTTTCACAGCCAATTCGACTTCAGAACCAGTTGCAATGACAATGCGATCAAAGTCTGCAGCCGTTTCATAAACCACGTAAGCACCACGTGCCACCTTGTCAAAGTCTGTCCCTTCTTGAACTTCCAAGTTTTGACGAGTCAAGACAAGAGCAGTTGGGGTCGATTCACTGGTAAGCGCTTGGTACCAAGCTGCTTGGGTCTCACGCGCATCTGCTGGACGGAAGACATTGAGGTTCGGCATGGCCCGCAAACCAGCCAAGTGCTCAATTGGTTCATGAGTTGGTCCATCTTCACCAACCGCGATAGAATCGTGGGTGAAGACATAAGTCACTGGAAGACCCTGAAGAGCTGCCAAACGAATCGCTGCTTTGAGGTAGTCTGAGAAGACGAAGAAAGTTCCTCCGTAAACTCGAAGTCCACCATGTAAGCTCATACCGTTCAAGATCGTTCCCATAGCAAACTCACGAACACCAAATTGAATATTGCGGTTGAGACGATGAGCATCATCTTGCAAACCATCTGCTTTGATATAGGTCATATTGGAATGAGCCAAGTCTGCAGATCCTCCAAGGAAAGTTGGCAAGACTGCTGCTGCTGCATTCAGAGCATCTTGGCTGGAGTTCCGAGTAGCTTGAGAGAAGCCTGCTTCATGAACAGGGAAATCCTCTGGTTTGATGGTTACCGGATCACGACCTTCGATAATCGCAGTCACTTCATCTGCTAAGTCAGGATGAGCTGATTTATAAGCTTCTACTAAAGCTTCCCATTCAGCGTAGGCTGCTTGTCCACGGTCCACGACATTCTCTTTAAAGTCTGCATAAACTTCTGCGGGTACCTCAAAGGCCTCATAGTCCCAGCCCAGAGCTGCACGCGTTGCCGCTGTTTCTTCAGCCCCTAAAGGTGCCCCGTGAACGGCATTGGTTCCTTGTTTATTTGGAGAACCATGTCCGATGACAGTCTTCACTTCGATCAAGGATGGTTTACCAGACTCTTTTGCCCGCGCAACGGCTGCTTGGATAGCTGCCACATCTGTTCCATCTTCAACCAAATCCGTATGCCAACCATAGGCTTGGTAACGGGCTTTCACATCTTCTGTGAAGGAATCTTTTGTTTCTCCATCTAAGTTGATGTCATTGGAGTCATAAAGAACAATCAACTTGTCTAGTTTTTGCAAACCTGCATAAGAAGCCGCTTCTGCGGAAACACCTTCCATCAAATCCCCATCACCAGCAATGACATAAGTATAGTGGTCGAAGATTGGGAAACCCTCACGGTTGTATTTGGCCGCCAAGAAGCGCTCTGCTTGAGCAAAACCAGTAGCCATGGAAATCCCTTGTCCAAGCGGTCCAGTCGTAGCATCTACACCAGCTGTGTGCCCATACTCTGGGTGACCCGGAGTCTTCGAACCCCATTGACGGAAATTCTTAATTTCTTCCATGCTGACATCTTCAAATCCTGAGAGATGAAGCAGAGCATATAAGAGCATCGAACCATGCCCAGCTGAAAGAATGAAGCGATCACGATTGATCCAATTTGGTTGTGTCGGATTCAAACGCATCTCTTTTGTGAATAGTTCATAAGCCATTGGAGCTGCGCCCATCACCACCCCTGGGTGACCTGACTTCGACTTTTCGATCGCATCAATTCCTAAAAAACGAATAGCATTAACGGATAATGTTGACATGTGTGTCCTCCTCTAATCGAGATCCTAAAGCAATTTTTACCAAATCCATTATATGAAAATTATCCGCATCTCGCAATGGATACGGATAATTCCCAACTATTATAGAAGCGCCTTAAATTGAATGTTGGAGTCTTCTAAGAAGTAATCATCAAATCCACGTGGGTGGTGATACTCGATCTTATCTTTATCCAATGGATAAGTGTATTTGCCGCCTACTTCCCAAATGAATGGGTGGAACTTGTAATCTAGACGCTCTTTACGCATTTTCCAAAGCTGGAGAATTTCATCGGTCGATGCCATAAAGTTAGACCAGATATCGTAGTGAACCGGAATAATAACCTCAGCTCCAAGATTTTCCGCCATCCGAAGAAGGTCGATTGAAGTCATTTTATCTTGGATTCCGATTGGGTTGTCGCCATAGTTGTTGATGGCTACATCAATCTTGAAGTCACGTCCATGTTTGGCAAAATAGTTAGAGAAATGAGAATCCGCACCATGGTAGATGGTTCCACCAGGAGTCTCAAAGACATAGTTGACCGCTTTACGGGCCATCAATTCATCCGTCACCGGAAGGCCTGCTAAGCTACCGCCATTTTCTTCGTAACCGTCAATCGGCAAGGTCACCAAACAAGTACGGTCGAAAGACTCAACAGCGTGGACTTTAATATCTTTGAACTCAAAGCTATCTCCTGGAGCAATGCGGATAATCCGGTCTGCAGGAACACCCCATTTTTCCCAAATATCACCAGACTCAACTGGACCTACAAATTTAACATGATCCAATTTTGGATTATTGATGATTGCAGCTGCAGTGTTAATATCCATGTGATCACTGTGCACATGAGATACCATGTAATAATCCAATTCGTTGATTGCAAATGGATCAATCACCATTGGCTGAACACGCAAGTTTGGTTGCAATTTACGCACCCCTGCCATGTTGGCCATTTGGTGACCCCAGACCATATCTTTTACCTTCTTAGTCGATTTTCCACGAGAAGACCAAAGATCCATGACCACATTGGCACCACCAGGTGTTTTAATCCAAACACCACAGTTGCCCAACCACCACATCGCAAAGTTGCCTTCCGCAACCACTTCTTCTTCAATCTCTTCGTTCAACCATGTGCCCCACTCAGGGAATGTTGAAAGAATCCAAGACTCACGTGTAATGTCTTTTACATTCGCCATCGCTATATCCTCCGATTTCTTTTATACATCCAGTATAGCCCTAAAAACGGTTCCAAAAAAGCCCAAAAGGAACACAGAACTGTGTTCACTCTTGGACTGAATTTTTTTCACAAGGAGGATGTCCAGGGACATCCAATCAATTCATTAATTCTCAACCTTACTCAAATGCATCCGCTGACCGTAGAGTTTTTCAATGCGGTAACGGAGGGTTTTCCTGTCATCCGGGGAGGGTACGTAGGGTGTCAGCAGTTTTTCCAATTGCTGGCGGAGTTCTACTCCCGAAGAGAAACCTCCTGGTTCCTGGATGAATTGTTGGATGCGATGGATATCACGGGATTCCAGAATTGGGGAGACTTGCAGGGTTGGTGCATCAACTTCGAAGCCATCACTAGTGGTGATGACTAAATCAACCTCGATGAGATCTTCTACACTCCGGTATTGTTCGGTGGTAAAGACTGCATGAATCATTTCGTTTGGTAAATGGTACTGAATCTGTTTCAGTAACATCTTTTGAATCGCCACTCCTTCGTCAGATACCAGATAGATGTGGAGGATTTCCTGGCCCTTATCCAGAGGAGTTTTGAGGGAGCCTCCCATTTGAATACTGAGGTCAGCGATGTCATCCTCGGTTAAGTGAACATCCCAGGCATCTTCCAAAATTTTTGAAGTAACCCGACAGTAAGCGAAGAGATCCGGGTACTTGCATTTGATCTGCTCCAACAAGGGATTCTTGCTGAAAATGCCATAGCGTTTGCGGAACAACAAGGCTTTAAAGTGCATGGTCAGCTGGTTGAGGAGTTCTTCCGGTTTGCCGACGATATACTTAGATTGATTTTGAAAATACCAAATATAATGTTCCAAAGTCGTTCGCAAGTCTTCGAAGTCCTCACTGGTTGCATGTAAATCAGTATCCTTACGATAGGACAGCAGAAGGATGGTTAAAACCTCCAATTCAATACAGTCCAACTGAATATTCTTTTCTTCGGCCAAGCAGGACGCCAAGTGTTGAGCAGCCTTGTATTCTACCCGTTCACGGACCTGGGCAAAATCCGCTTGCAAAAGCTCTTTTTGATCCGTATCCAAGTTCATGTTGCGATAGGCTTGCAAGAGACAAGGAAGAATTTGTGTCAGAGATGTCAGCTCTTGGCGATTAATCCGCTTGCCGACAATTTTTTCCAAGTGCGTCCATTCCTGTCTAGCAATTTCCTCAAAGTCATTCAATAGGTCTACTAAGTTTAATTTTTCTTTTAAAATCGAAAGAAAAGGCGCAGCTCCATCCGAAAAAACACTATAGAGCAAATGGTAAATATATTGCACCTTGGCGAAAGGTTCAGCTCGCAGAACGTACCCTTGGGCTTTGGTAGTCATCAAGGTTAGTTGGAACTGATCCAACCGAAGAAGGCGGCGCATTTCACTAAGGTCGCTGAGAACGGTGTTACGAGACACTTCAATCAGCTGCTGCATCTTCTCAATGGTCACGCGCTCAGTGGAAATAGCAATGTAAAGGGTCAGGAGCTGAATCCGTTCCTGACTATTCAAAACATAAGAATAGGAATCAATACGATCCAGCAAATGTTGGCAAGCGTCCTTCTGCTCTTGATTTAAAAGTAAACCAATCCGTGAACGGGGAACCAAGGGAGTGGTGTGATCTGGCAAAGCCTCATTGATTTTATCTAGATGGTAGTAGATTTTTCGTCGAGACTGCCCCAGATGCTTGGCAATATCTGAAATCGTTTCCGGTGTTGTTAGATGCAACAGATGCTGTAAGAGGGCACTACTACTTTTATCGATGGCCATGGCTTCAATTTCCTCCAATTCCTTCACTGGTCACCAACCATAGAACCAGTCTCTAACAATATGATTCCCGTTCCAACCACCAAAGAAAGAACCACGATATTCATACAACTTTTATAGTCTTTTAGTTTGCTTTTAGTACAAGGCAGCGAGTTGCAGACAGTACTGAAATACGGCAAGACGAGCTAAAACAGTAATAAAAGATAAACTAACAGAGTATATAAAACTTATATGAAGTATTCTACCACTCTTGGAAAGGGATTTCAAAAAAATCGAACGGGATCAGGACCCTTGTCCCAATCCCGCTTTCATCTATTTCATGTAAATTTCTTAATGAGATTGGCCCTTCTGACCATAGTAGGCATTGGGACCATGTTTGCGAAGATAGTGTTTGTCCATCAAGAACTGAGGTGCTTCCTCAACTTTAGGATTTATCGTCTCCGTAAAGCGCGCCATTTTCGCAACTTCTTCTAGAACGACACTATGATAAACCGCTTCCTCAGGCGATTTGCCCCAAGTGAACGGACCATGATTGCGGACCACAATCCCCGGAACCGCCATTGGATCCAATTCACGCTCCCGGAAGGTCTCAATAATAACCGTTCCAGTTTCCATTTCATAGGCCCGATTGATTTCATCCTCTGTGAGCGAACGCGCTGCTGGAATTGGCCCATAGAAGTAATCGGCATGAGTTGTTCCATAAAAAGGAATGTCACGGCCAGCCTGGGCCCAGCCAACAGCTTCTGTCGAGTGTGTATGAACCACCCCACCGATTGCTGGGAAGGCCTTATAGAGTTCAACGTGGGTGGCTAGGTCAGAAGAAGGGTTTAAATCACCTTCGACAACCTTACCATCCAAATCAGTGACCACCATGTTTTCGGGTGACAACAAATCATAGTCGACACCACTTGGCTTGATCACAATCAACCCTGCCTCACGGTCAATCGCCGAAACGTTTCCCCAGGTAAATTTAACCAAACCATGCTTAGGCAGGGCAATATTCGCCTCATACACCCGTTGTCGTAATTCTGGTAATAACATTAAAGACCTGCTTTCTCAATTAATGGGTATAGGAAGGCTTGAGCTTCTTGAATCGCAGCCCTAGTCTCCTCTACTGTCTCACAATTTTCGGACCACATTTCAATCAGGAATGGACCTTGGTAATTGGTATCTTTTAGAACACGGAAGACTTCCTCCCAGTCCACACAACCTTGACCAAAAGGAACATCACGGAATTGCCCCTTACTTGTCTCTGTTACTGGATAGGTGTCCTTCAAATGAAGCGCAGCAATCGAGTTATGTCCCAAGAGGAACTCTGAATACAGGTCATTGTGCCAAGCTGATACATTCCCTGTGTCTGGATAAACAAAGAGGTAGGGTGAATTGATTTCCTTTTCAATCGCCAAGTACTTCTCAATACTGTTAATAAATGGATCATCCATAATCTCAATGGCCAACATCACTTGAGCTTGTTCGGCCCAAGTACAAGCCTGGCGAAGGTTTTTCAAGAAACGTCTCCGAGTTTCTGGCGATTTTTCTTCGTAATAAACGTCATAGCCTGCTAGCTGAATGACCCGAACACCTAAATCTTGAGCTAACTCGATACAAGCCTGCATGGTTTCCAAGGACTTCGCCTCCAGTACAGGATCATTAGACCCCAAAGGGTAACGACGGTGACCTGAGAAGCAGATGGTCGGAATCCGAATCCCAGTTTCATAAATGGCCTTAACCACTTCCAAACGCTCTTCCTTGCTCCAGTCTAAGCGAGCTAGGCGGTCATCCGATTCGTCCACAGACATTTCCACAAAGTTAAAACCAAGTTCCTTGGCAAATTCCAAACGTTCCTTCCAAGTAAAGTGCTTAGGTGTTGCTTTTTCATAAATACCGATTGGACGTGTCATAACTTACCCCCAAATCCGACGAATTTCATCCTTAAATTCACGCGCCGCTTGAGCAGGATTCGCAGCCTCTGTAATTCCACGACCAGCGATGAAGGTGTAGACATCAATTCCTTCAAAAAGTTTCAAGGTATCGACATCCAAGCCACCTGTCACAGAAACTCGGAAGCCCATGTCGATCAATTTCTTAACCTTGGTCAAATCCTTCTCACCCCAAGTTTCCCCAGCAAGAAGGGCATCACGAGATTGGTGATAAATTGCTTGAGAAATGCCTGCATCAAGCCAAAGTTGTGCCTGCTCATAGGTCCAATCACCATACAGTTCAATTTGGATTTCACCCTTGTCCCCACGAACCTCTTTGATCGCTTTCAAAGCGGCTTCCATCGTTGGAATCGTTGCGCTACAGATACAAGTCATCCAGTCCGCACCGCGTTTGGCATTGTTGGCTGCCACAGTTCCTCCAGCATCCGCACATTTTGTATCCGCAACAATAACTTTATCAGGGAATAAATTACGCAGCACTTCTACCAATTCACTTCCAACCTGCAACAAACAGACCGTTCCAGCTTCAATAATATCGACTTCATGACCAACAGAAACAGCGGCTTTAATAGCTCCTTGCAAGTCTGAGTGGTCCAAGGCAACTTGTAAATTTGGAATTTGTGTCATTTCTCTCTCCTTTTGTTCCTTCAATTCAACAGTGACATTTGGTCTCTTAGCTATTCAAGTCCAGACCTTCCAGATAAGGACTATTTTTAGATTCGTCAATCATCGCTAGAACATCTTCTGGGCTTTGGCAGTTGCTCAAACGTTCAATGGAATTTTCCAATTCAAAGAGGGCAATGATTTGTGGGATTGCCACGCTGGTATGGATTTCAGAACTTGTTGCAGCCAAGGCCAAGAGCACTTGCACTTCTTTGCCATCTGAGAAAGTAACGGGCTCTGTCAAGGTAATCAACGAGAAGGAATCCCGATTAACACCAGCTTCTGGACGCGCGTGCGGCATAGCCATCCCTGGCATCAAAATATAGTAGGGACCATATTCTTCTGTGGATTCAATAATGGCATGGTAATATTCTTCCTTAACCGCCCCACTCTCAATCAACGGATCAATCGAAAGACGAACAGCTTCTTGCCAAGTATTGGCACTCAAACCGAGGCGAATGGAATTGTTTTCTGTCAAAGCTTGTGTTAGGTT
Source organism: Streptococcus sp. 121 (assembly GCF_016458205.1). GTDB lineage: Bacteria > Bacillota > Bacilli > Lactobacillales > Streptococcaceae > Streptococcus. The sequence continues at coordinate 16,403 of NZ_JAEMED010000031.1, forward strand.
CATGCTGGTACCTCCTACTATAAAAGAGGGAGCAGGAGAATTCTCCGTGCTCCCTTTGTGTAACTGTGATTAAAGAACTTGTGACAATTTTTCTTTAATTTCTGCGTCATCCATCAGGTTATCCAAGCCGATAATGTGGCCATTCGTACGTCCTTCCAACTCATTTACCAAGTGGATAGAAGCAATAACAATGTCATAACCAGATGCCAACCCTTTTGCCTCACCAACACTACAAGAGTTCACAGTGAAGTCTGATTGACCAAGACCACGAAGGGCATTTTCAACCTTCATTTTAATAACCATGCTGGATCCCATACCGTTTCCGCAAGCTGTTAATACTTTAACCATAATGATTCTCCTTTATTTTTTTAATCTTCTGAAGGAATTTGACCTGCATAATACGCTTCTTTATCTTTCGCTTTCGCAAATTGCAATTGAGGAATGATCAAGAAGAAGAGGCAGACCAAGGCAAAACCGATAATACCGAGATATTTGAACATGTAAGCGAATGGTACCCATGGAATATCAAAGTCGATATTTCCGTGGTATCCACCATATGACGCCAATCCGAGAAGGGAAACCGCAATCGCTCCAACCGCAACCTGGATAATACCAGAGATGAAGGAAAGAGTGAGGGCTGCCTTCCAACCACCACGCTTGTCTGCATAAACTGCAATGGCTGCGTTGTCGAAGAAGACCGGTACAAAACCTGTGATAATCAAGACTGGGTTCTTGAAGACAATCAAGAGGACAATGGTTACCAATTGGCCAAGGAGACCAAAGGCAAATCCTGAAAGCACTGCATTTGGAGATCCAAATCCATAAGAAGCTGCAACGTCGACCGCTGGGAAGGAACCTGGCAATAGTTTGCTTGAGATACCTTGGAAGGCATTGGTCAACTCCGATACGAACATCCGTACACCCTGCATCAAAATGAAGAGGTAAACAGAAAAGGTAAAGGCAGTCTGAATAATGTACATGAAGAAGGATTGCTTCTCAGCTACATAGACAGTACCAGAAGTGATGACTTCCGCATTGGACATGATTTCTGGACCCAAGACTGCAAGAATAGCGCCAAAGAAGACCAACATCAACGTCGCAGAGGCTACTACGGTATCGTGGAAAATAGAGAGGAATTTAGGCAACTTCAAGTTGTCCAAGTTCTCTTCTTTCTTCCCGAAGAAAGGAGCTACCTTATCCACAAACCAAATCGCAAATTGTTGTTGGTGACCGATGGCAAATCCTCCACCGCCAGTCAAACGTTGAGTGGCTTCAACCGTCATATTTGAGCTAACTGCCCAATAGAGACCACAAATCACACCGATAGCCAAGACACCCCAGCTGTTGCGCAATTGCGGAACCAAGAGTAGAACAATCAAGGAAATGGTAGCCGCTTGTTGCACCATGATGTGCCCTGTGATGAACAAAGTCCGCACCTTGGTAATCTTCCGAAGAGCTACCAAGAGGATATTAACTCCGAACCCAATCAAGAGCGCTGTTGTTGCTGCTCCGACAAAGTCCGGGAAGTCTTCCGCAATTTTTGTATTGGCTGCGGTCAAACCAAAGTAAGGATCAATAACCGCCGCACCAATCTGGAACTTATAGTTCAAAGCTGCCAAGATAGGACGGAAGGTTGTAACCAGACCACCAGCGCCGACGTTCAAAATCATGTAGCCGACCGTGGCCTTAACGAAACCTGCAAAAACCTCATGGCCTGGTTTCTTCAAAAGGGCATATCCTACTAAAACGAGGAGACCTACGAAGAAGGCCGGATTTTGCAGAATGTTCTGCGAGAACCAATTGAGAATATTAATAATGATATTCATCTTACGACTCCTTTCCTAATTGTTCTGCCGTAATTAAAGTATACGCTTACATTTTCAATCAAAAAAGACCAAGAGTTACACAGACAAGTGTTCACTCTTGGATTGAAAAGCAATGAGCACTCCCCCCCTCACAGGAGATAGGCCATTTTTTAGGAAACATTCTTTTGGTAAAAATGAAAACTTTGCTATACTAAACTTAGGTTTTACACAAAACGAAAAAGACTATTTAGGAGAACATTATGGATCAGAAACCCGAATCCCATGTTTTAGGGATTATTGCACTAACCCTAGCGGTCCTCGCCTTACTGGGCTCATGGGTTCCTTTTTTAAATTACATTTCTTGTATCCTCGCCCTTATTGCTCTGGTTCTTGGAATCATTGAACTGTATAACAACTGGAAAAACAAGAAGGCTTTGGGCATCGTAAGTACTGCCTTAGCGGTGTCAGCCATCGGTATTTTTTTGATGACACAATCGGTTTATGAGGCAATCGTAAAAGAAATCTACACAAACTATGAGACTTATCTAGAAGATGACGAGGCTTATACAGAATCCGAATTCACATGGACCCAAAAAGATTATGATGACCTTGTTCTCGGAGATGGTGCTACGGGAGCTGGTGGAACCAATCTAAAAGATGTCATCTCTCGCTTTGGCGAACCAACTTCAACCAGTGACGGCACCGCCGAAACTGACACCCAAAGATTCCAAACAAAAACGGCTTACTACGAGAGCAGCCTATACGATGATTACCGATCCGTAACCTTGACCTTTGTCAAACAAGAAAACGGGGACTGGCTCTTGGTCTTTAAATCTGCAACCGACCTAGACACTCATCCGGAAGAAGCTGAACAAGAAACTGTGACCTGATATCACAAGAAAAAAAAGAGGTTGGAAACTTGATTCCAACCTCTTTTTTCAATTTTTGGCTATGCTATTGGAAATCTTAGTATGTTTGAAATGCAATGAGTCTAAAAGAGTATTATAGTCTTTTAGTTTACTTTTAGTACAAGGCAGCGAGTCGTAGGCAGTACTGAAGTACGGCAAGACGAGCTAACACAGTAATAAAAGATAAACTAAAAGACTATACAAGATGACCAATCTTTTCAAGACACACAAAAAGAGCACACAATCTACATCGCTTAGGGCTGCTGGATTCCTCCCCTGACCCGCTTCACGCAAGACTGTTGCTCCACTAAGTATTATACCACAATTTTGCTTTTTGTCGACTATTTTTCTTCCTTTAGTCTTAAATCTATTTTTCTTCCTTTAGTCTTAAATCTATCATTCGAAAGTGATAATGTCTTAAATCCCCTGGGCTAACGACGATAATAGATGGTTTCTTCCATCTCCGCCTGCGGCGCTGCGTATTGCGGCATCAGATAAATCCGATCTTGGCTTTCATCAGACTCATACGATTGAGCTGGTGTGTTCAGAGCTTGGCCGGCTGGAACAAAGACAAATACCGGTGGACTGTGCTTCTAGGACACTCCAAGCCACATTTCCACTGACTTCTCTATATCTAGTGGCGGTATAGGTACGGTTTTCCATAAGAATCTTGCTTCTAGATATTTCAAATTGATTACCAGTTCGACTCATCCAGCTTCCTTGGATACTGGAGAAGTCCCCAGCTGCAATGGCTTCCTTATCACCAGATGATTTTTGACTTGTGGTGGAACTCTCTGGACTCGCTTTGGTATCTGTTAGCTGCACCCAATTGAGGTTTTCAAGAGGGACCTCATTCTCCAGACGAAACATTTCTAGGGCCTGGTCTTGTCCATTCTGGAATTCTTTCTCCTCGACGAATTGTGCTGTTCCCCCCTTAGCAGAAAGCTGATAGTGTTGAACCTTTCCCTTGCTGCCATTCAAACGATAGGCAAGGATCTGACCACCCTCAAAGACTTGAATACTTTCTGCCGACTCTGGCAGGAGGGAGGTCGGCTGACCATTATTGAGATAATAGAGATCTATTACCCGAACCGATCCATCCCCGTGTTTCGAGCCAAGCAAGAGTTCAGGCTGACCATTTTGGTCAATATCCACCATTGCATAGGACAGAGACTGATTAGAACCAAAGCCTGACAAGACATCCCATGTATCTTTCATTTCCTCCAACATCGGTTGATAGGCTTGCTGGGCAGCTTCTCCTGAGTCAGCCTGACTAGACGAATTGGAACTAGCCACCTTTTCGATGAGTTCCTGCCCCTTTTCACGCACAGTTGTTTCAAGGCTACAGGCAGTCAGGAGACTGGTTGCCAGGAGTACGCCCACCAGAAATTTCTTTTTCATAAAACGCCTTTCATTCAGAAATAAGACTGGAGAAAGTTCCAGCCTTATTTTTCATTTTTTCCTTCTTTCGCGGAAAAAGCGCTGCATAATCCCTGCACACTCTTCTTCCAAAATCCCGACCTCAACCTCTACTCGATGATTGAGGCGGCTATCTTCGAGAATGTTATAGAGACTACCAGCAGCTCCGAATTTAGGATTGGTTGCCCCATAAACAACTTGCGGAATCCGAGCCAAGCCAATGGCACCGCTGCACATAACGCAAGGCTCGATAGTCACAAATAGCGTTGTATCCAAAAGGCGCCAATGCCCCTCATGGGCATTGGCAGCTTCAATCGCCATGATTTCTGCATGAAGAACGGCACGGTTCAAGGTCTCACGTGCATTGTGGCCACGTCCGATAATCTGACCGTCCTTAACTAGGACACAGCCGATGGGAATTTCTTCCAAGGCCAATGCCTTTTCTGCTTCCAGCAGAGCTTCACGCATGAAGGCTTCTTTTTCTTCCAGACTATAGTCCATCGAGGTTGCTCCTATTGACTCCAAACACTTTCCAAGATGTTGGTTTGTTCCCGACCTGGGCCAACAGAGAAGGTTGAAATCCGAACTCCCACCAATTCTGAAATCCGACGAACATAGTTACGAGCATTTTCGGGCAATTCTTCCAAGCTGCGAACACCTGTGATGTCTTCAGACCAACCTGGCATTTCTTCATAGATTGGACGGCAACGTTTGAGCTGTTCCAAGCTAGCTGGGTAGTAATCAATCCGCTCACCATCAAGGTCATAGGCCACACAAATTTTTACAGTGTCCAAGCCACTGAGGACATCGATGGAATTAAGAGAAAGGTTTGTGATCCCTGAAACACGACGGGAATGACGCATCACAACTGAGTCAAACCAACCAACACGACGTGGACGGCCTGTGGTTGTTCCGTATTCATGACCGACCTCACGAATGCGATCACCGACTTCATCAAACAATTCTGTTGGGAATGGACCATCTCCAACCCGTGATGTATAGGCCTTGCAGACACCTACAACCTTATCAATCTTGCTTGGACCAACCCCTGATCCGATGGTAACCCCACCAGCGACTGGGTTGGAAGAGGTTACAAATGGGTAGGTTCCTTGGTCAATATCCAACATAACACCTTGTGCACCTTCAAAGAGAACCCGTTTCCCTTGATCTAAGGCGTCATTCAAGATAACAGAAGTATCTGTAACATACTTCTTAATTTCTTGTCCGTAGGCATAGTATTCTTCAAAGATTTCCTCGAAATCTAGGGCCTCAGCGCCATATAACTTTTCAAAAATTCGATTTTTCTCAGCAAGGTTGATTTGCAGGCGTTCCTTGAAAATATCCCGATCTAGGAGGTCTGCAATCCGGATTCCCACCCGTGCTGCTTTGTCCATATAAGCAGGACCAATTCCTTTAATCGTAGTCCCGATTTTATTTTCGCCTTTGGCATCTTCTTGCAGTTGATCCAAACAGATGTGGTAAGGCAAGATCACATGTGCCCGATCGGAGATACGAAGGTTATCGGTTGAAACTCCTTCTTCTGCCAGGTACTGCAATTCTTTCACCAAGGACTTGGGATTAACCACCATCCCATTTCCAATCACAGAAATCTTCTCAGGGAAGAAAATTCCGGACGGGATTAAATGCAATTTGTATTTCTTTCCATCAATCACAATGGTGTGCCCAGCATTGTCACCACCTTGATAGCGGGCGATTACTTCCGCATTAGCAGATAAAAAGTCCGTAATCTTCCCTTTTCCTTCGTCACCCCATTGGGTTCCCACAACAACAACTGAAGTCATTTCTCGTCTCCTGCTCTTTTTCGAGAGGTTGGAACAAAAAGTCTCAACCTTCCTATCTTAACTAGTAAAATCACTTTGACGCAGTGGTTGATTGGTGTTTTCGTTCGCTTTTCAAGCTCCGAAACCTACCTAATCAACTGTGCGGAGGTGGGACTACGAACGATTTTTACAATTAAAATCGTTCTGTCCCACTCTCTTGAGTCCGTATACTTGTGTCCACTTCTATTCCTTGTTCGCTTTTTGGACTATAAATCCGATTTAAACATGGTTTCACAAGCATATCCACGAACAAAACTCTGTACGGAACACACTCTAAGAAGTTTTTACGTCCTATTATACCTAATTTTCGGAATTTTTTCAATTTTTATGCAGTCCTCTCAGACTTCCGTCGGAAGTTCCACCCATTTCCCCCACAAATCCCCTTTTTTTGCTAGAATATTCTTAGGAAGATAGAGGTTATATATGAACAGAAGAAAATCCTTTTTTCACAGTCGTTTTTATAATTCCAGTGCGATCACCATCCTACTCATCTTACTATTTCTTTTCTCGGCCATGATAGATCCACTAGAAATTTTAATGCTGCCAAGTCTCCTCTTTATCGCTGCCCACCGTATTCATGTTTCTTCTAATAAAAAATTAAGAATAGAGTACCTGCGTCAGGATATCCAGAAGGTGGACCTCGATTTAAAACAGCTAGACTTTTTTCGAGACAAGGGCGATATCCAGGCCTACCAGGAATTGGCTGGTCCAACCTTGGAACGGTTGGAAACAATCCAAGCTGAGGCCATTGACCTACGCAAAAAACTCGGCCTCAAGCGCTACAATACCATTAGTAAAACCGCTACTAAAAACCAACAAAAAGTCAACTACCAACTCCAAGAATACAAACAACTGGACTATCAGGAACAACTTCGCCTCAAGGAGGCTTATGTGGAACCTATAGACGATAACCAATGGGAAGGTCCAATTCCTGAAGAAATTCGAGAAACCTATCTCAACATCCAAAAGGATCATCAGGAAATTATACGCAAAATCGAAAACTCCACTGGTGGCAACCAGCAAGAATTGATGGCTGTCCACCAAAGCCAGATGAAGAACTTCCAAGAAATCCTCAATGGTTACCTCAAGATTTACCAAGATCCAAAAGATTACTATCAGGCCCAACAACGCCTCAAGAAGGCACAAGTGGCTATGGAACAGTTCGACCTACTCTTGGACGAAACCCTTAAACAATTAAACGAAACCGACATGCGGGACTTCGAAATCAGCCTCCGCATTTTAAGCCCTGAAAACGAAACAGGAGAACATAAATGAGCGAATCCTTCAACTTTGACATTGACAACATTGCGAACAAGGCCCTCAAACAGGACAAGACCAGTGAAATTATCCTAGCCAGTGATCCTGGAAATCCCAACACACCCAGCCTGCAGTTTTTTGATAAACTCACTCCCCAGCAACAATCTGCTATCCAGAACCGTACTCCACAACTGGTAGACCAATTCTTGGAAGATAAAAATTCCCTTTTGGATTTCGGACAAGAGGCTGTGGAAAACGTCAACATCACGGTCAATAAAATCCTTAGTGAGCAGAAAAAGCTGGAAATCCTACAAGTAGACGATATTCTCAGCCAGACAAACCGCGAATTAAACGGCTTCGTCGCGAAGTATAAAGATGCTAAACCAGCCGATCTCGAAGAGAAACCAAATTTCTTGCAAAAACTCTTCCGTCAGGGCAAGAACAACCTGCAAGAATTCTACTTCGACTCCCAAAGCATCGAGAAAAAAATGGATGGGATGGCCGCAGCTGTTGTTAACCAAGAAGAAGTCTTGGCCCGCAACATTGTCTCAGCTGAGATGCTAATTGAGGAAAACACCAATTCTATCGAAAATCTAGTCGGAGTCATCGCCTTTATCGAATCCAGCCAAAAAGAAGCTGGCGATCGCGCTTTCCAACTCCAACAGGAAGTGGCTAGCCTTGACCCTGCTAGCATCGATTACCAAGTCAAATCCGATCAGTTGGCTCACCTAACAGAAGTGGTCAATATGCTCGAAATCCAACACACGGAATACATTAGCCGCCTATACGTAGCCTGGGCAACCACCCCACAAATGCGGAACTTGGTCAAGGTCTCTACGGACATGCGGCAAAAATTAGGGATGCTCCGTCGCAATACCATCCCTACTATGAAACTATCGATTGCTCAACTCGGAATTCTCCAACAATCCGTCCGCTCTGGTATGACCGCCGATGCCATTACCAATGCCAATAATGCGGCCCTAGAGTTACTAGCAGAAACCAGCAAGGAAGCCATCCCAGCCTTGGAACGGACCGCTCAAAATCCAACCATGAGTGTCCAGGCTGTGACAAAGCTGGCCGAAAGTTTAGTCGTACAAAATCAACAAATTATCCAAGCCATCGAAGACGGCAGACAAAAACGGGCTCAACTGGAACAAACCATCATTGAATCAGCCAACAGTATCAATGACTCTGTCAAACTTCGCGACAAAACCATTATTCAAAGCCTCCTTAATCAGGGTGTTTCGGCTCAAAAAGAAGTCGAACAACAAGCTGAATAAGGCTGAGCGAAGACTTCTTGCAGACAGTGGAACTTCAATTTCCAGATAAAAACTCGTCCTTCCTCTAAATTTATACTCGAAACACTTCGAAATCTGAAACGAATTGTATAGTCTTTTATTTGAAAATAACACAGTAAAAAAGCGCAAAAAAACACTATCTGTGTTATACTTAAGGTGAACATATTTAAAAATGTCTTAAGGGTGTTGCCGCATCCCTAATGCTTTTACTGCTTCATAAGTTTGATGTGTTTTCAAAAGTTTGTAGACAATTCTTAGTATCTTATGAGCACAAGCGATAACAGCCTTCATCTTACTTCCTCTTTGGGAAACTCTATTGTATAAAGATGAGAAAGCTGGATCTTTGGAGTGTCCTGCTATCATACCCGAGATCGTTAAGGCATGTTTTAAGTATTTATTTCCTTGCGTTATTCGCGAGGATTTTTTAATACCAGCACTTTCATGGGAACCTGGACATGGACCAGCCCATGAGGCTAGGTGTCCATCTGTTGGAAATGCATCTACATCAGGACCAATTTCCGCTAAAATAACAGCTGCTACATTTTCACTTATCCCAGGTACAGTCATTAATAATTGATATTCTTCGGGGAAGTGTTTATTTATATAGGATTTAATATGCTGATCCAAATCCTCAATGAGACTCTGTATCATGCGATATTGTATTAGACTTTGTGACATGAGAAAACAGTCCTCGCTAGAGAGTTTTCCATTCATGGCTTCAACCAAGTCTATAGCTTGAGCTTTGACACGGCCGTGCATACAAGCTCTAACACTCTCTTCATCAATGACTTCTCCGTTTATGAATAATTCCAGTAAAGCCTGACCGGTTTTTGAAAATATGTCAGAAAGGAAGCTTGTTAATTTAATATTGGATCTCTGAAGAAGATTATGAATCTCATTTTTAATCTGAGTAAGGCTCTCTTTATAGGAGCGATATCTTCGTGTTAGTAGGCGAAGCTCCATAACTTCAGGTGTGGGTAAATAGGATGATTCAATTAAACCACAGCGGCCCAGTTGTGCTAACCATTCGGCATCTTTCATATCTGTTTTCCGGCCCGGAACATTTTTGACTCGTTGTGGATGTGCCAAGGAGAATTCCAAACTAGATTCAGAAAAAATATTAAAGACAGGAATCCAGTATTGTCCAGTACTTTCCAAAAAGACATGCGTTACTCCGTGAT
>NZ_JAEMED010000032.1 GCF_016458205.1 Streptococcus sp. 121
GATTTCGCTATCCCTTCCTCTCCCCGCTACCTCACGATAGTCAGGCTTGGGAGTCGCTATTGGGTTCACCGGTAGCAGGTGCCCACAGAGGACTTACACCTCAGATGTACGACATGCCCGTCGTACCAAAAAAAGACTTGAATCTCTATCAGAAGATTCAAGTCTTTTTTCTTACAAGCATAGCCTACTTATTTTGATTTTTTAACAGACAAAATTTTGACATCGTAGCTGCCCACAGGTGTTTGTACAGTGACTGTATCCCCTGTTTTACGACCGATTAGGGCTTGTCCAATTGGACTTTCGTTGGAAACCTTGTTAGCAAAGGCATCTGCTCCTGCAGACCCAACAATCATATAGGTTTCTTTCTCAGTTTCACCCACTTCTTGGATGGTAACAGTTTTGCCAATTGCGACTTCGTTTTTAGCTACAGAATCAGAATCAACGATTTCTGCATTACGAATCTTGTTTTCCAGGTCTGAAATTTGACCTTCAACAAAGGCCTGCTCATCCTTAGCTGCCTCGTACTCACTGTTTTCTGACAAATCTCCGTATGAACGGGCGATTTTAATGCGTTCGACCACTTCAGGGCGACGAACGAGTTTGAGTTCTTCCAGTTCTTTTTCAAGCTTTTCTTTTTCAGCCTGAGTCATTGGATAGGTTTTTTCTGCCATGATTTCTCACTTTCTAATTGGAACTAGCTGATTGATTGGCTAGTTTGGAATTGACATGCTCCTCTACATTTCGATTGTGCTCTTCGATATTATTGGCATAATAAACAGTACCGGTATCAACATCAGCAACAAAGTAGAGGTAATCTGTCTTATTCGGCTCAATGGTCGCGCGGATAGCTGCCATTCCTGGACTATCAACTGGTCCCGGCATCAAGCCTTGATTTTTGTATATGTTGAATGGGGAATCAATGTTGGTATCAATACCAGCATCTTCAGCCAGGGTTGTTTTCTGGCCAAGTTTACCCATAGCATACAGGATAGCAATATTACTTTGAAGTGGCATTTGTTGGCTAAGACGATTGTTAAAAGCACTCGCAATATTCTTGCGATCTTCATCGGTCGCCCCTTCTTTTTCAACAAGGGAAGCCAAGGTCAAAATATCATTTACTGATTTTTGCTGTTCTGAGATTGTCCCGTAGAATTGAGCCAGATTGGCATCCATTGCGGCAATCATCTGGTCAATCAAGTTTTCTACTGTATCCCCTTCATTGTAATCATAGGTTGCTGGGAAAAGATAGCCTTCTAAGCGATATTTAACCCCAGATTCTTTAGATGGAAGACTGGACAGCAAGGTTGGATATTTGGCTTTTTCTGCTTCTATAAAAGCATCATCCTGAACCTTCGCCATGAATTCTTCCTTGCTGAAAATACTTTTTTCTTTTCCGTCTTTGGAAGCTGCATTCAGCGTCACTACATCCGCAATTTGCTCCAAGGTATAACCTTCAGGAATGGTTATTTTACCTAAAGACGGGGCAACAGGACTTTCTGTTCCACCTTCCTTCAAGCGTTCAATAATTTCTTCTACATCCATATTTTTTTGCAGGTTATAGTAACCAGATTGGAAATCAGTATGATTGCGGAATTGGGTGTAAAAATTGAAAACTTGGCCACTCTCAATCAAACCGGCATCTTCCAAAATTCGACCAATTTCACGGTTGGAAGAGCCAATTGGAATTTCTACTTGGACATACTCGGTTGAGTCTTTATCAATAGGTCCAAGAGCGGACTGAACATAGGTATATCCAAAAATTCCAGTAGCAATCAAGCAAACAAGCAAGATTAGGGTTACGATCCCGACTATCTTTTTGGCTACTTGATTCTGCTTTCTTCGTTTTTCTAAGCGTTTTTCCATATCGTCATCTTCTCCTTGCCAGGCAACGGCTTCAACCCGAGCCAACTTGGCTTCCTTGACAGGCGCCAGGCTTTGCTTATTTTCTTCGGCAGCAAAAGAGAGGGACTTCCCAGGGGCTGCTTTCATGCGGATGTGCGATCCAGGTTGTTTCTGTTGAATCGCTTCGGCATGGGCTTTTTCTTTTGCGGCCGGGACGCTCCTTTGTTTGCGGAGAGCCTCGGTCTCAATAGTCTTGGTGTGTTTTTTCCCAATTGATAGAGGAATCTGGACAGATTTTCCACGGCGCTTGGTCTCTTGAGGTTTGTTGGTTTTAGCCTCTCCTTGTGTTCCACGTACTGCTTGTAGGGGCACCTTAGGTGGATGCTTGTGACCTAAATCCTGCGGTTCAGACTCAGCCCCAGTCGGTTTCACAGCCTCAAGCTCACGCGCCTGCTCATTGGCGATCTTCTCCATTTTAGCCTGCTGTGCAGCCAGCATGGCTTCCTGTCGTTTTTTCTTAGATTGGGAAAGGTCTCTTAAAATTTGCTCTTTAAAGCTGAGACCTCTTCGTCTGTCATCTTGGTCAGCCAAAGGCGGGACCTCCTTCTTACTAATCTAGATTATTATATCACAAAGACCACCATTTCCAATATCGATTAACGGCTATTTTCCCAAAGCATATCAAACCATTTTTCTCCTGCATAAGTAGAAGAGGAAGGTCCAAGCAACTTAAAACCCTGTTTTTCATAAAAGCCTATCAAGTAATCGTGACAAGTGAGGTTAATCCCCTCACGACCATCCTGTATCGCCACTTGCTTGAGCTCATCTAAAAGAATGGTTGCAAGACCATGCTTCTGGGCCTCTGGAGCCACAGACAAACTGGTAATTGAAATATAACCACCTGTTTTTTCACTAAAATCTTTGGCTTCATAAAAATTCCGATCCACCAAAGTACGTTCAGGAACTACCGGCCCTTCAATATAAGCTAGGATGCGGTTTTCTTTTTCATAGACCAAAAAACTGGTTTTGATGTTTTGGATATGGACGGCCAGGGTTTCGCGAGGCAAAGCTTCTTTTTGTCCAAAATTTTGGACTTCAATCTCATACAAGCGGTCCAGGTCTGCCATTGCTGCTAATCGAATCATGATTCCTCCAAAAAAAGAAGTGGAGGTCGGGCTCAGCCCGCCTCTCTTCATGGGTTATTGAATATTATTGGTTAAATTTGCTAAGAGCTGCTCAAAAGAGTGCTCATAAGTCTGGATATCTCCAGCTCCCATAAAGACGAAGATGGCTTTGTCATGGTCGAGCAAAGGAGAAACATTGTCAACGGTAATAATGCCACCTTTTTTCTGGACCTTCTCAGCCAAATCTTCCACGCGCACCTGTCCATTGTCCACTTCTCGAGCAGAACCATAAATCTCAGCTAAATAAACGGAATCCGCCAAATTCAGAGCATCCGCAAACTCATCCATCAAGGCAATCGTCCGCGTGAAGGTATGGGGTTGGAAAATGGCGACAATCTCTTTACTTGGATACTTCTGACGAGCCGCATCGATGGTCGCTATAATTTCCGTTGGATGATGAGCGAAGTCATCAATGATTGTCACACCATTCACAATCTTTTCTGTAAAACGACGTTTAACCCCAGCGAAAGTTGTCAAGTGCTGGCGTGCCAAATCTAAATCGAAGCCAATCGTATAAAGCAAGCCAATCACTGCTGTTGCATTCATCACATTATGCTTCCCATAGGTTGGAATATGGAACTGTCCCAGCTCTTCCCCTCGGAATACCACAGTGAAGGTTGAACCGGTGGTCAAACGTACCAAATCTTTGGCAATAAAATCATTCTGCTCAGGGTCAAATCCATAGTAGTAAATCGGCGCATCCGCTGTAATTTTTCGAAGAGACGGATCTTCCCCATAAATGAAGAGACCTTGTTTGACATTTTTCGCATAGGTATCGAAGGCATCAAACACATCATCTAAACTAGTGAAGTAATCGGGATGATCGAAATCAATATTGGTAATAATAGAATAGGCTGGGTGATAGGGCAAAAAATGGCGCTCGTACTCATCCGATTCAAATACAAAATAGCCAGCTTCTTTTGATCCACGACCAGTCCCGTCCCCAATCAAATAGGAAGTATCTGTCATGTTCGAAAGTACATGGGCCAAGAGACCTGTGGTTGAGGTTTTGCCGTGTGCCCCTGCAACTCCAAGACTAGTGAACTGTTCCATGAATTCACCCAGGAATTCATGGTAGCGCCGGTAGGACATGCCTTGTGCTTCCGCCGCAGCCAATTCTACATTATTACTTGCCTTGAAGGCATTTCCAGCAATCAACTCCAAATCAGGAGAAAGGTTAGCCGCGTCAAAAGGAAGGATTTTGATCCCCTCTTGTTCCAAACCACGTTGGGTGAAGTAATACTTGTCAACATCACTCCCCTGTACTTCATAACCCATTTGGTGTAGCATAAGGGCTAGGGCGGACATGCCCGAACCCTTGATTCCGATAAAATGAAAACGCTTGGTCATTTTTTCTCCTTCTCACCCGTCAACTTACGCAAATCCAGTTCTTGATTGGTTTGACGAGGAGTTACTTTCTGTTCTTTCTCTTGGTAAATTTGACTCTTTCTTAGAAAGTCGTAGGAATCTTTATTAGCCGACTTTTTAGGTTTCCGTCCACGAGACCCACGTAAATCAGCTAAAATATAGCGCTCCTGACTTAAATTCTGACTATACTTTCGGTAATCAGAAGCAGACTCCTGTTGAAACAAAGCTGTTGGTTCTGTCTTGAGCCGACGACTCTGCAATTCTTTTCGAAAGGTTTGGTTGGGATCATCCTGAAGATAGGCCGCGGACCGCTTTTGACGCACACTTTCCCTGGCCTCTTCTCGTCCCAAAGCCGCATCCGTTTGAAAGGTTTTCGCCTCTTGCGGAAGCTCAACTTCCTGCCTTACATTGGAAATAGGAGCCCAATCATAGATCGACTTGTCTTCATAGTCTCCCTTAATATTCGAAATCAAATCTGACTCTTCATAGAGATTCAAATACTTGCGTTCCTCAAAAATCGGTTCCAAAGGAAATTGTTTATCTGCCATCGTTATATCCTTTCAAACTTCAATTATAGCGTTTTTTCCGCGATTTTCAAGTTTCTTCTCCCCAGCTTTTATGAAATTCCTAAAATTTCCTTGATTTCCTCCAAACTCATAGCCTCATTTGGACGCCCAGCATCCAAAATAGACCCAAGCAAGTTGCGTTTATTTTCTTGTAATTCAAAAATCTTTTCTTCGATGCTCCCCTTCGTAATAAATCGATACACTTGGACAGGATTCTGTTGCCCCATACGATGAGCTCGACCAATCGCCTGCTCCTCCACTGCAGGGTTCCACCATAAATCCAAAAGAAAAACCGTATCTGCCCCTGTCAAGTTAAGGCCAACACCACCTGCTTTTAAGGAAATTAAAATGCCATCACCCTGCCCCTGATTAAAGGCATGACTAATCTCCTGCCTTTCCTGGGCTGGGGTTGATCCCTGAATAGTGTAGAAATTCAAACCCTGTTGCTCAACCAATTCTGCCACCAGGTCTAACATGCCTACGAATTGAGAAAAAATTAGCAGCCGCTGCCCACTTTCCTTGGCTCGGGCAACCATCTCCTTCAAGGCTTCCAACTTACCGCTTTTTCCTTGGTAATTTTCTAGGAACAAAGCTGGGCTATCACAGATTTGCCGTAGACGAGTTAGACCCGCCAAAAACTCAACTTTTCGCTTACGAAATTCCTGTTCAGACAAGCCCTCCAATTGTTCTTGCATCTGACTTAACTGAGCCAGATAAAGAGTCTTTTGTTCCGGCAGCAATTCCGTTACGTAGACTCCTTCGCTCTTTTCTGGTAGCTCCTTCAAGATTTCTTGCTTATCTCGTCTCAAAATAAAGGGTCGAATTTGCTGCGCCACTGCTTCCACTGGCATCTTAAGTAAAGTCTTTTTTGCTGGTAAAAGTCCCGGTAAAACGAGATTAAAGATAGCACCAATTTCCTCAATTCGGTTTTCCACCGGCGTCCCCGATAAAGCAAAAATAGACTGGGCTTCTATCTGTTCTAAGCTAGCATGCACTTTGGTTCGTTGATTCTTCAGATACTGGGCTTCATCCAAAATTAAACTCTGAAATGACCGATTCTGGTAGGCGGTGACATCCTGGCGTAAACTCCCATAACTAGTTAGATAAATTTGGTGGTCTGATTCCAAGACCTGCAAACGCTCCTGTTTAGAGCCATAGATATGGCCCACAGACAAGTGAGGAGCAAAGCGTTGAAACTCATCCTGCCAGTTGTAGAGAAGGCCAGAAGGAACCACCACCAAGGCTTTCTTCCCAGGTTCTAAGTGGAGAGCCAAAAAACAAATAGCTTGAATGGTTTTTCCCAGCCCCATGTCATCCGCTAGGATACCACCGAATCCATAGTGTGCCTGCATCGAAAGCCATGCTACACCTACCTTTTGGTAATCCCGCAACTGCTCAAGAATAGGGTTCTGAGGGAGCGGAAAACTAGCAGGGTTAGCTAAATGATTCAGTAATTCATCAAGTGCTTGGGAATAGGTAACAGTACCCTCCTGCAAAATGCTTTGCAAGCGTCCCAACAACTGCCGCTTAACCTGCACTTGCCCTGATTGCCAGTCCCACTGACTGCCCTCTAAGTCCACAAGCGCTTGCAGTTGCCTTCGGTCTTTCTGAGCCAGACCGACATACTTGCCAGCCTTGGTTTTAAAGAGACCTCCCTTAAGAAGAATTTCTACCGCTTCCTGAATTTCACTTTTATCAATTCCCTCCATAGAAAAATGCACTTGCAAGTAGCGGTGACCCTCCTCAACAGTTATATTTAGTTCCATCTCTTGACGAATATTTCCAAAAGCTGGGGATAGAGTTACCTGAGCTACTTCTTGCAAGTGCGGTAAATGGAATTGGAAGAACTTCAAGAAATCCGCTTCTGAAAAGGGCAGACGACGGCCGACCATGGTCATAGGAAAGCCCGCTGCTCTCATAACTTCCTCAAAAGCCCTGTAATGGAGGGGGTCTAAAACAATTCCTGCTTCAGTCAATTGGTGTGCTTCCACATACTTATTGCCTTCTACTTCATAGTAGTAGCGGCTATGCAGCCAACCTTTGGGATCCTTATCCAGGGTCAGATGAACTGTAAAGTCTTTTTCTTGTAGAGTTTTAGGAATAAGGACTTGCACAACCCCTTGATATTTTTTTCTAAAATAATATAAATCACTAATTTGTTGGCCATCCAAGAGCAATTCCTGCTGCCGATTTCGAATAGATAGAAAACGATCAAATAGTTCTTGATGAAAGAGGCCAACTTCATAAGGGACCTGGTAAAAACCACCTAGATAATAGAGTATTTGATGATCAAAGAGCGCTAACTGGGGTAAAACTTGGAAATCCAGCTTATAGCCTGCTGTTTGTACCTGAACGTCAATCTGATAAGGGCTCTCGACTTCAGACAAGGGTTTGGGTGCAAAATCCGTCAACCTACGCTCCTCTATCAAAATTTGGAAACCCTCTAGTTTTTGAAAAAAGGGAAGAGCTTGCTTAAGCAAGGGGAAGGGGAGATAGAGATAACGGCCATTTTTCTGATAAAAGAGGCTGCTAGCGTCTGGCTCAGCGTCCAGAGAGAGGAGAAAGTTGCAGAGAGCACGACTCGCGGGCTCCAATATCTCCCAACTCAAATCTAGCTTCAAGGCGCGATTGAGTCGGTAGCTGTCCCCAAATTCCAAGCGCTGAAGAAAATTAGGGATATCCCGCATGATATAGGCCTTAGATGCTCCATAGCGGACGCGCAATGTCCATGCCAAACGATCCCCTGTCCCCAAGAGACTCCCCTCCACTTCAAGTGATAGGTAGGCTTTAGAACTATCCTCTGAAAGAAAGTGCTTGAAAAATTGAGTCCCTTCAAAGGTATCCAACTGGGAGAGCGGAACTGGGAGAGTTTTCTCTGTACTCTTTCTTAGTCCTTCCTCAGAATCAGCCTCCCGTAAATAGTTTTCAACTGCAGCAATGTGCGAGCAATACCCCTTATTTTCAAAATTTTGACAGCTACACTTATCTAGACTACCATCTTGAGAATAAACAACTTCCTCCTCTCCTACTAAAAATTCTCGAAGTCCATTTTGGTAACCAACAAAGCTAACAGCCCCCTGTTGATAAATCCGTTTTCCCTCCTGGCGTACACGGCCGGGTATCATGCGCATGGTTTCACCATCCTTTCTAGTCAAAAAGACCCGACTGGGTCTTTGACACTATTTCCGTTTTCGTGCTATCAAGTGAATGGGAGTTCCCTCAAAGACAAATGCCTTCCGAATTTGATTTTCTAAAAATCGCATATAAGAAAAATGCATCAGTTCTTCTTCATTCACGAAAATGACGAAGGTCGGAGGTTTAACAGCAACTTGAGTAGCATAGAAAATCTTCAAACGTTTACCTTTATCAGTTGGTGTAGGATTGACCGCAATCGCGTCCATGATGACATCATTGAGGACTGCACTTGGAATTCGTAAATTCTGATTCTGGCTGATTTCCTTAATCATGTCGGGTAATTTATGCAAACGTTGCTTTGTCAAAGCGGAAACAAAGATAATCGGAGCATAGGCCAAGTACTGGAATTGATCGCGAATATCTTCTTTCCAATTTTTCATGGTATGGTTGTCTTTCTCTAAGGTATCCCATTTATTGACTACGATAATAATCCCCTTACCAGCATCATGGGCAAAACCAGCAATGCGTTTGTCATATTCACGAATACCCTCTTCGGCATTTAAGACCATTAGTACCACGTCGGAACGATCGATAGCCCGCATGGCTCGCATGACAGAGTATTTCTCAGTATTTTCATAAACTTTCCCTGACTTACGCATGCCGGCTGTGTCAATCATGGTGTATTCTTGACCCTGATCATCAACAAAGTGTGTATCTATGGCATCGCGCGTGGTACCAGCTACTGGGCTCGCAATAACTCGGTCTTCTCCTAAAATAGCATTAATGAGACTTGATTTCCCGACATTTGGTCGGCCGATTAAGCTAAAGCGAATAACATCCGATTCTTCTTCTGCATTCTCTGCAGGCAGATTCTCCACAATCGCATCCAAAACATCACCAGTTCCGATTCCGTGAACACTGGAAACTGGGAAGAGTTCACCCAATCCAAGAGAATAGAAATCATAGATATCATTGCGCATTTCGGGGTTATCAACCTTGTTGACAACTAAAATCACCGGTTTTTCTGTTTTATAAAGCATTTTAGCTACATACTCATCAGCGTTGGTGATTCCTTCTTTACCTGAAACGACGAAAACAATGACATCTGCTTCATTCATGGCAATTTCAGCTTGATGTTTGATTTGTTCCATAAATGGGGCATCGACATCATCGATTCCTCCAGTGTCAATGATACTGAAAGAACGATTGAGCCACTTAGCTTGGGCATAAATCCTATCTCGAGTAACTCCTTCAACATCTTCAACGATGGAGATCCGCTCTCCAGCCATTCGATTAAAAAGGGTCGATTTCCCAACATTCGGGCGACCTACGATTGCCACTGTTGCTACTGACATGTGTTCTCCTTTTCTAATTTCGCCGGTTTTGGCCCGGCACGTGTATTTCCTTGGCTAAAAAACGCATCCGTTCCATGATACGTGTGGCCTGCCAGGTCTCATCACCAGCTCTTCCCTGCGCCATCCGAACCTGAAGCTCATCAAAAGATAAGTTGGAGCTAAAGAAGGTTGGCAAGCGCTCTTGCATCCGGTGTTGGAGGATGATTTGTAACACTTCATCTCGCAACCAGGGTGTGAAAACCTCTGCGCCGATATCATCAATCATGAGAACAGGAACTCCCTTAACCTGATTGAGTTGCCGGTGATAAGTTTTTTCGTCAAAACCATTTTTCAAATCCAAGACAAAGGTTGGGAAGTGCAGAAGAGTCGTCTCCACTTCCTTGTGACGAGCCAAATCATTCGCTAAAGCCGCTAGCAGATAGGTTTTTCCAATACCAAAATCCCCATAAAGGTAAAAGCCTTTACTATCTTGGGGATAGTTTAGAAGGTATCGAGTCAATTCCTGAATGGTACCCCATCGGTCATCAGGGTCAACATCTTGGAGACTAATTCCTCGAAGACTATTGGGGAGATTGAGAAGATGGACTCGATTCCGTATTTCTTTAGCCCTTTCAGCAGCAATTAGTTCAGTGGTTTCTTTGTAACTAACATCCGCATATCCTTGATTCATGATCAGAATGGGTTGATACCCTTTCGAAAGATAGGATCCCTGACCACGTTGGTACAATTCGCGTTCACTAATAAACTGACTAAAGTTTGAAATGGACCGTCTGATTTCCTCTGCGTTCAACTGATGCTCTTCAATAAAAGCTGCAACCTCTGGATCACGTACAATCTCATTGACCAAGCTTTGATAGTCAAAACGTGAAGATGTACGATTGTTTATGGCATCATTTACTGGTTTCATCTAGATTCCCTCTCCATTCATTTGTTGGAAGAGCCGTTGGCGTTCTTCTTCTCGCGCCTGCTTCTCTTCCGGAGTAGATTGGTCCACATAATCACGCTGACTCCATTTTGGGACATTGGTCTGGGTGACAGTCGACGCCTGTCTTCGTTTCGGTTGACTCGCCTTTTGTGGAGCAGTCCTAGTATACTCCTGCATATGTTGGTGGATTTGGTCTAGCGCAGCTTCTGCATTGACCACCCCCTGCTCTTCAAAATCTCCCGCAACTTTTAAGACATAATGCTCATTAATGTGAAGACCTGTATTCCTGTTATAGGCTAACAGAAATAGCAGACTAATTACTTCATCTAAAAAACCACGATTTTGGAGACTGTGAATTAAATCGCGCTCCCTATCTGTCACTCGAGTTCCCCTCGTATCTTTAAGCTGGCTTAAGAAGCTGAGAGCTGATTGACTCTTACTCTCTTTAAGATAGAATGCTTCTTCCGGAGTCATTTTTGTTTTCTGCGTTGGCTCCTGTAACTTAGCCTCAATTCGTTTAACAGAAATTCTCCCTTGAACCTGGGTCTCTTCCGCCAAGAGGAAAAGTTCATTCCAATTCAGCTTGTAACGTCTCGCTAGAAGTTCCAAGTCAACCACATCTTTTTTACGATCTTGGTAACGTAACTGACTTTTTTCCATCCGCATTGCAAACATTTCCTGATCAAATTGATTGGTCTTGGGCTTGCGATGGATTTCCTCCTCTTGAACAAGTAAGCCATCAAAGAATTTCGCTAAATTGACCTCCTGCTTTTGTCCCAGTACTTTTTCGGGCAATAGCTCCTTGAGCGCAACTTCCCCTATTCTTTCTTCCAATAATGTGGAAAGGAGGTGGTCTTCTAAAAATTCTTTTCGATTCAGTGGGGGCAAAAGTTGAATCTGATACTGCTCTCCCTTATAAACCTCTGCTAGACGTAATACTTGGAGAAGTTCCAGGGATTGAGTAAAAAGGGTAATGGGCATGCGAAGATGGTTGAGTACTTGACTGACTTGAATCGGTTGTGCTCCCCCATCCCAAAAAGCCAGTAAATAGTGATAGAGACTAAAAGCCTCTGGCCCCAAGATGGGATAGTAGCAAACCATAAGATTCCCCGAATCACCCTCAGGTGCTAATCCAGGACAATAGCGAAAGAAATCAATCGGTTTCACTTTCGTCTCCTTTCTGCCGGAATTGTCGTAACAACTCTTCCACTTCACTTAATTCATTAAAACGTTTATAAACACTAGCGAAGCGAAAATAGGTGATTGGATCCAGTTCCGAAAGTGCCTCCAGGACTCGACTCCCCACTTCATCTGACGTCACTTCTCCACTAGAAGAATTTCGCAAATTGATTTCAACATGTTTGACCAAATCCTTGATTTGGTCAGAGGTAACTGGCCGCTTTTCTGCGGACTGAAGAATCCCGTTATAGATTTTTGACGGTTCAAAATTCTCACGACGTCCGTCCTTCTTGATGACGACTAACGCCTTGGTTTCTATCCGTTCATATGTAGTATAACGGTGATGGCAGTTTTCACAGACACGTCTGCGGCGAATAGCACCCCCATTTTCAACCTGCCGACTATCAATCACCTTGGTTGCATCATTTTGACACTCTGGACACCGCATACTCCACCTCCTACACATCAATACTTCATTATATCACACCCCTAGCCTGGGAAACAAAAATTGACCAAGGTCCTCGAATGAAATCTAATTCATGCCCCAAAAAAGGTTGGGAATCTGATCCCAACCTTACTATAAACTTTAGTGCTACATTCTGAGAATAGAATATCGTTCGCAAAGAACTACGAACAACCACTATTGAACAGATGTTTTTTTCAAAAATTACAAATCAAGTTAGCTTTGATTCGCTTTGACAGGAGTTTTTATTCTTGCCCAGACTTCCAGACCGAAGTGATCACTGACAATCGGTCCATGGACGCCATCAAAAAGCACAACTGACCGGTCCACACTCCAATCCTGGGATAGGAAGGCAAAATCAATTCTCAAAGGCGGAGTTTTTGCTTCCCAGCCATCAATATGACCACCCATGGTGTAGTCCCCTCGAACTTCACTCGCGACCAAGTGACTGTCTTGCAAATTTAAGGGACTCGCTAAAATGTGCGCGTGACCTTCTTGGCCAGCTGGATTATTAAAATCCCCCATTAAAACTGCTGGATGGGATTGATGAGACAATTCTGCTTCTAATCGTGCCCACTCTGCCTGAAAACCTTTGTCCCACCAAGAAAGGTGTACACTGGCAACTTGAATTCGTTGTCCACCAACCTCCGTTTCAGCTAATAGAACTTGACGCCGACGATAGTCGCTTGGATCATCAATTTCAGAAACCAGAAGTTCCTTAGCTTTAAGCGGTTCTTTGGACAGGATTGCAACTCCTTCGTGGTAACGGTCATAGCCAATATGATTATAAGCCCAACTCCAGTAATAGGTTAAACCAAATTTTTTCAGTTCTTTTACAAGAACATGAGCAAAATGATCGTCATGAATAGCAAGAAGTGGCTGAGCTACTACGTAGCCCGCCACTTCTTCCGCAGGGGAAGAGTTAATCTCCTGATTAACTTCTTGCAAACAAATGACATCATATTCCTCACGAACAATCTGCTGGACTAGATCTGCCAGTTTTTTCTCTGGCTCCTCTTCCATCCAAGAATGGGTGTTCAAGGTTAAGAATTTTGCCATTTTTTACCCTTTTCTATTCTTATAGGTCTACTGTCGCAACGGTTTCACCTTTAGCAGCTTGGCCAAGTTTTGTTACTTTGACGTTTTGAACAAAATCTTGATTTGTGAAGACCACGATAGTGCTTGTTTCACGACCTGCCTCACGGATAGCATCCAAGTCAGCAGTTACCAGGCGATCACCACGTTCAACTTTTTGCCCCTCTGTAACATGTACTGTAAATGGTTTTCCTTCCAAACTTACAGTATCCAAACCGATGTGAATCAAGATTTCAAGGCCATCTTCAGTCAACAGACCAAGTGCATGTTTGGTTGGGAAAATGCTAGTTACTGTTGCATTAACAGGTGCGAAGAACTCACCATTACTTGGCTCAACCGCAAATCCATCTCCCATCATCTTTTGAGAGAACACTGGGTCAGAAACAGCTGCTAACTCAACAACTTCACCATCCGCCACACTAGCGATCTCAACAGATTTACCTTGAGGAGCAGAAGATTCTGCAGGTGCATCGTCAAAGACTGTCATAACTGTTTGAGGAATCACATCACCTGAATCCAAGAGGTCTTGGATATCAGATTTCAAGACGTCTGCTTTCGGACCGTAAATTGCTTGGACTCCAGAGTCTTTCATCACAAGACCCATTGCCCCTTCTTTTTTCCACAAGTCCTCAGAACCAACTTTTTCTGGATCCTTAACAGTAACACGTAGACGAGTCATACATGCATCCACGTCGGAAATGTTGCTGGCACCACCAAGAAGATTAATAACATTAACCGCTTGAGACGGTGCTGCTACCTTACCATCACCTGAACCTGCTTCAGCTGAATCGGAAGCCATACCTTCTTCATAGTTCCCATTCCGTCCTGGTGTTGCATAGTTGAATTTACGAATCATAAAGTCTGCAATGAAGTACATTGCCAAACCAAAAAGTGCGGTTACCCAGATAAAGTTAAGAATATCCATGCCCAAACCGGCATTAATTGCAAGCGGAGTACGGGTCAAGAATTCGATACTACCGAAAGAGTGCATCCGTAAGTTAACAATATCTGCCATGCCAAAGGCAAGACCTTGAACCAAAGCGTATACGACATAAAGCGGCATAGCTACAAACATGAACATATACTCAACTGGCTCTGTTACCCCTGTTAGGAATACAGCCAAGGCAGTTGCGGTCAACATTCCTTTGTATTTCGCTTTTTTGTCAGCGTCAACATTTTTGTAAATTGCGAAAACGATACCCATCAAGATACCCATAGAACCAATCATTTGTCCCACTTTAAAACGAGCAGGTGTAATGGTTTCCAAAAGGGTATTGTAAGCTGCTGTATCTCCAGCAGATTTCAAGTTTGTCAAGTCAGTAACCCACGCTAACCACAATGGATCTTGACCAAATACAGTTTGACCTGCAGTTGCACCAGTCATGATTTCGTAAGTACCACCAAGAGCGGTGTAGTTGATAGGGATGGTCAACATATGGTGAAGACCAAATGGCAACAAGAGACGTTCCAAGGTTCCAAAGAGGAATGGTGCAATAAACGGTGCGTTCTCTTGAGAGTTGGCAATCCAAACACCAAACGCATTAATTCCTGATTGGATGATTGGCCATACAACTGCCAAGATAATCGCTACAATAACGGAACGTAGGATAACAACAAATGGTACAAACCGTTTTCCGTTAAAGAAGGAAAGAGCATCAGGAAGTTTACGGTAATTATAGTATTTATTATAGGCTGTTGCCCCTACAAAACCGGCGATAATCCCGACAAATACCCCCATGTTCAAAGCAGGTGCTTCCAAGACACTCACAAAGTAGTCTGATACTTTAATGGTTGAACCCAGGAGAGTTTGGACAGTCGCATCCGGATCAGCTAACAAGGCACTGTTTACTCCCAAGATAACCCCTGTCAAGCGGTTCAAGAGAATGAAGGACAAACCAGCAGCAAAGGCACCACCAGCCCGCTCTTTAGCCCAGCTTCCACCGATTGCTAGGGCAAAGAGAATATGTAGGTTCCCGATAACTCCCCAACCAATTTGTTCTAGTACGCTACCAATCATGACCAAGGCCGCTACATCAGGCCCCAACATCGGAATGGACTTACCGATTGAGATCATCAAACCAGCGGCTGGCATTACAGCAATAACCACCATCAGAGCTTTACCGAATTTTTGCCAGAATTCAAAGCTCGTTAGATTTTTGAATGTATCTTTCATCATTCATCTCCTCATTTATTTAATAGCTTCACGATAGGCAATCGTTTGACTTACAAGTACATTATACAGCATTCTGCTTTTTTTGTAAAGGTTTTCAAAAGTTTTTGTTTAAAAAAGGTTGAAGCTTACTCTCCAACCTTTTAAACAGTTAAATCTCTCATTTTGTAGCCAACCCCACGGACAGTCTCAATATAGCTAGCCTGCCCCTCGATATCAATTTTGCCTCGTAGGTAGCGAATGTATACATCCACGATATTGGTCCCCCCTGGATTTTCATACTTCCAGACACGCTCGAGTAACTCCTCTCGCGTAAGAGCTTTAGGACTACTCATCAGCGCAATCAAGAGATCATACTCTCGTCGGGTCAGAGCTAACTGCTCCCCCTTGCGGAAAACCATGTGATTTGCTAGGTCCACCTCCAATTGGTGGTGTTTTGCTACTTTTTTAATTTGCCCACAATGTTGATTGATGTAATCCCGCCCTCTAAATATGGAAGCGATTTGCTCTAGCAGAATCGGAGCTACAAAAGGCTTCACTGCGACAAGGACGGTATACTGATGAATCACATCCTGTTGAGCCTTGAGGTCCTCAGGACTAGCCAGAGCAATGATGACCGCTGAGGGTTTTACTTGGGCCAATTGTTCTAAAAAGGAACGATTGGCATCAAATCCAGCTTGCAAGTCAAAGAGAAGGAGCTCCAGATCTCGGCTCGTAGCAAGTCTCAAAGCCTCCTTATGGTCTGTCTCCCAGAGGACTTCATACCCTGCAGACTCCAACTCAAGGGTGAGGAAACGAGCCAAATGGCTATCTTGTTCAATGATTAAAATGCGTTTCCCCATCTCAACTCCTTATTCTTCAGAATACCATGAGTAGTGATAAATACCTTCTTTATCCTTACGTTCATATGTATGAGCTCCGAAGTAATCTCGTTGCGCTTGGATAAGGTTGGCAGGCAAATCAGATGAACGATAGCTATCATAGTAGTTAATCGCACTTGCAAATGTTGGAACTGGCACACCATGTTGGATGGCCAAGGCTACCACTTCACGCACGGCTGCCTGGTAATCTGCTGTAATTTGACGGAAATAGTCATTCAAGAGTAGGTTTGGTAAATCCACATCTTCCTTGTAGGCATCTGTAATCTTTTGCAAGAAACGGGCACGAATAATACATCCTGCACGCCAAATAGATGCAATCTCACCAAATGGTAGATCCCATCCTTCTTCTTTACTTGCCACGCGCAATTGTGCAAATCCTTGTGCATAAGACATAATTTTAGAGAAGTAAAGGGCCTTACGGATTTTTTCAATCAACTCAGCCCTATCTCCTTCGTAGGCTGCTACACTTGGACCTGCCAAAATCTTACTTGCTTCCACACGCTCCTCTTTATAAGTAGAGATGTAACGAGCAAATACAGATTCAGTAATCAAGGGTAATGGTACACCTAAATCTAAAGCTGATTGGCTTGTCCATTTACCAGTTCCTTTATTTCCTGCTGCATCCAAGATGTAATCCACAATCGGTCCGTCTTGACCTTGGTCATCCTTACGGCGCAGGATATCTGATGTAATTTCAATCAAGTAGGAATCCAATTCCCCTTGGTTCCACTCAGTAAAGATATCTGCCATCTCCTCAGCGGATAGTCCTAAAAGACCTTTCATCAAGTCATAGCTCTCTGCAATCAATTGCATATCGCCATACTCAATTCCATTATGAACCATTTTTACATAGTGACCAGCTCCATTTGGGCCAATGTAGGTCACACAAGGTGCTCCATCTTCCGGTGCCTTAGCCGAAATTTCTTCCAAGACATCTGCTACCAGTTCATAAGCCTCTTTTTGTCCGCCAGGCATGATTGAAGGTCCTTCTAAAGCCCCTTTCTCACCACCGGAAACCCCTGTTCCGATGAAGTTAATACCTGAATCCGCCAATTCTTCATTGCGACGAATCGTGTCCTTGTAGAAGGTGTTTCCGCCATCAATCAGGATATCTCCCTTATCCAAGTATGGAAGCAAAGCTTGGATGGTTGCATCTGTACCTTTACCTGCTTGGACCATCAACATGATGCGACGAGGTTTTTCAATCGATGCCACAAATGATTCCACATCATAGCTAGGCACAAAATTTTTATCGGGATGGGAAGCAATCACATCCTCTGTTTTTTCTTTACTGCGATTATAAATAGCTACCTTATAGCCACGCGACTCGATATTGAGCGCAAGATTCCGCCCCATAACGGCCATACCAACAACACCAAAATTTGCTTTTGACATGAGTCTCTCCTTATACTATTTGATTCCATTATACCACCTATAAAATTCTTCTGCAATTTTTCGCAAACTCTGGTACCCACTTCCCATTTTTCGCAAACCCTGGTATCCACTTCGCATACTCTACTGTAGCAATCCAATTGTTAAAAGAATTCTCTTTGGCTGGAATTAATATTCTTTCTGAAAACGAAGTGAGATCCTTAAAAAGAGGTTGGCACTCATCCAACCTCTCTAGTTTAAGCTGCTTGCTCTTTTGCTTGAATCATAATTTGACCATCCACAACCTCAGCTAGTAGATCTTTGGAATCTAAATGGTCGAGATAGTAGTCGGTGACTTTATCTCGAATTTCTTGTTCAATCACACGGCGTAGGGGGCGTGCTCCCATAGCGGGATCGTAGCCCTTTTCAATCAAAATTTCTTTAACGGGTGCGGTCACATCCAGATGAATTTCTTTTTTATCTAACGTTTTCTGAACATCACCCAGCATTAATTCTACGATTTGAGCCAAATCGGATTTTTCCAAATGACGGAATTCGATGACTGCATTAAAGCGATTAAGGAATTCTGGCCGGAAGTAAGGAGCCAATTTCTCCATCAATTCCTCTGAATCATCGAGGGAACCATGTCCAAAACCTGCATTTGATGTTGCAATAATCACTGTATTCTTAAAATTAACGCGATTACCTTGGCCGTCTGTTAAGTGACCATCATCCAAGACTTGCAACAGCAAGGTTAGAACTTGTGGATCCGCTTTTTCAATTTCATCAAAAAGGAGAATGGAGTACGGGTTTCTGCGGACTTGTTCGGTTAAGGTATTGCCATTATCCTCATAGCCTACGTAACCTGCAGTGGTTCCAAGTAGTTTCGAAACTGCTGTTTTATCCGCATATTCAGACATATCCAAGCGAATCACAGCATCCTTATTACCAAAAAGTTCCATAGACAATTGCTTAGCCAATTCTGTTTTTCCAACCCCAGTCGGTCCTACAAAGAGGAAACTACCAATGGGGCGATTGCCATCGTCAAAACCAGCTCGGTTGCGCCGGATAGCTCGCGCTACCATTTCTACAGCTTGATTTTGACCAATCACCTGGCTTTCCAATCGCTCTTTCAATCCTTTCAAGCGCTCAATATCATTTTCACCCATTTGCGCGACTGGGATTCCGGTCAAACGTTCGATAGATTCAGCCACATCATTCACGCTTGCTTCCATTTGTTTACTTGCGCGTTGCTGGCTGATTTGCTCTTCCAATTCTTGGATTCGAACCTTGTGCTTAAGGGCTGTTTCATAATCTTGTTGTTCAGCCGCTGTTTCTTGTCGAGCCTTTTCCAATTGGATTTCTTTCTCCACTTCGAAGACATCGACTTCAGAATGCTGGGCTGCCAAGTGAGCTGCCGTGATATCCAAAAGATCAATGGCCTTATCCGGTAAGCTCCGTTGCGGCATATATTGAACGGAAAAATCAACCGCTGCTTGAAGTACCGCATCCGGCAATAACACATTGTGGTGTTCTTCATAGAGTGACCGTAAGCCTTTTAGAATTTCGAAAGTTGCATCTGCAGACGGCGCCTTGACTTTCACCTCATTAAACCGCCTTGCAAGAGCCGCACTCTTCAAAATTGTATTGCGATATTCATCTTCTGTTGTTGCCCCAATTACTGTCAATTCACTTCGTGAAAGAGCTGGTTTCAAGATATCTGCCAATCCTTTAGAACCTGAATCTCCACCAGTACTTCCAGCTCCAAGAATTTGATGAATTTCATCAAAGAAGAGGAGAATATTTCCAGCAGCTTGTACTTCCTCTATTAATTTCTGAATGGTTTCCTCAAAACTTCCTCTGTACTGAGTCCCAGCTTCAAGGTTAGCAATGTCTATGGAAATAATTTCCTTATCTTTAATCGCAGCTGGTACGTCCCCTTTCACAATTGCTTGCGCTAGACCTTCGACAATAGCCGTTTTCCCAACACCTGCATCCCCTACCAAAATTGGGTTATTCTTGATCCTACGAGCCAGAATTTCAGCCGTTTCTTGAATTTCCTTTTCCCGACCAAGGACTGGATCCAGGTTTCCTTGACGCGCTTCAGCTGTTAAATTCCGTCCCAACTTAGCCAAGATCCCTTGTTCAGTTGCCTCAACTGGTGTTGCTGCTGGTCGAACAGCTTGACCAGACTGTGTTTGATAAGCCGCAAATTGCTCGGGTGTCACTTCTTGGCCATTAATTCTGTAACGGCGAGTTTCTCTTTGAAAACCTTGACCTCCCATCAAGCGGTTCATCAAATCGTCCATTTGGTTAAAATAATCATCATTTCTATAATTCATGGTTTTACCTCTTTTAGTTTTCTTATTGTTAATCAGCAGGTTTTTGACCAATACTTACTATTTGACCTTTACTGACTATAATTATTTTAACAGTTCTGTAATATGTTGTCAACAAATTGTTACGTTTTTTTACAAAAAAATGGAGGCTTTCGCCTCCAAATAATCTTACTCTTCTGTAAATAGGTCTTTAAGCGACGCAAAAGGATTACTTTCTTCTTTCGCGGAAGCTTGCTGCTGCGCAAAATCTTCTTCCGTTAAAACCTGCCAAGAATTACCAGTAGGCATTGTGTCCTCATCTGCCTCTTCTGGCGTCAGAACCTTGAGAGGAATCTCCAAAAGAATATTGTCTGCCACACTGTCTTCCAAGCTAATTCCATCTCCCTCAATCGGTAGGAGGAAGAGACTCTCTTCTTCACTTAGAGATGCGGCATCCGCCGCATCTCCAAAGACTTCAGATACAGGAAAATTTTCCTTGAGGGACACGGGTTCTAAACTGCGACTGGAAGCTAGAGTAATGTCATAGGAAAGCTTGTAAGTCAAAAAATAGAGGCCATCCTCATAGACTACCTGACCTATAGCTTTGATGTTCTGCAGATCCAGAATCTCAGGATTGCGTTCCTGGAGATCGGCTAGCAGACTTAGTTCTTGATCAAAGGCAATGCCTTCGGGTTTACGACGAATTTCTTGTAAATGGAACATGATTCTCCTTACATTTCTTCCAGACGAGCAATCCGTTCTGGAATTGGTGGGTGGGTATAGAATAATTTTTGAAGACTTCCAGCTTTTCGAGGCTCATTGATGTAGAGGGCAGCACTTGCGTCATCAACTGTCCGCTTACTTGCAGGTCCCCCTTCTAATTTTTCCAAAGCGGAAATCATTCCTTTGGGGTTTCGAGTTAACTCAACACTGGAGGCATCCGCCAAAAATTCGCGTTGGCGAGAAATGGCCAACTGTACCAAAGTCGCTGCGAGCGGGGCTAACACAATCGCCAAAAGTGATAAAAGCAAGAAGATAATATTGGCTGCGCCTTGTTGATTCTCATCAGAATTGGGGCGACGGCGCCCTCCCATACTGTACCAAAGGTTACGACCCGCTATATTCGAGAGCATGGTCACAGCACTGGTTAAGGCCACAGCAATGGTCGAGATGCGAATGTCATAGTTGCGAATATGACTCACTTCGTGTCCCATGACCGCCTCTAGCTCTTGCCGGTTCATCATATCCAGCAGACCAGTTGTGGCAGCCACAGCCGCATTTTTAGGATTGGAGCCAGTCGCAAAAGCATTAGGAGATGGATCTTGTACCACATAAACACGCGGCATAGGAATCTGAGCTACCATAGCCATATCCTCGACAATATGATAGTAATCAGGATAATCTTTTTCTTTGATTTCCTGAGCTCCGTTCATGTACATCACCATTTCCGTAGCTTGGAAAATCATGCTTAGGGCATAAATCCCTCCAATAATGAAGGCCGTCAACACCCCACCCCAGACATTTCCCAACCAAAGATAACCAACTGCAGCTCCAATCAAGGCTAGAAGGAGGAAAAAGACAAAGAGCAACACCCATGTACGCCTTTTATTACTTGCAATCTGGTCAAATAACATCTTAGTCTCCTAGCCCATTCGCCCCAAAATCAATCTTTGGAACAGCTTTCTCTTCTTCCGGAATTTGAAGAAATTCCTCAGGTTGAAAATGGAAGAAATTTGCAATCAAGTTTGTTGGGACTGTTTCCAACTTGGTGTTGTACTTAGCCGTAACACTATTATAGAGTTGACGAGAATAGGCAATCTTGTTTTCTGTATTCGTCAACTCTTCTTGGAGTTGTAAATAATTGCTATTAGCCTTCAAATCGGGGTAGTTTTCAGCAATCGCGAACACACCTGAAACGTGACGACTCAAGGCATCACTAGCGGCCATAGCTTCTGCTGGACTAGCAGCTTGCTGAACCTGGGTGCGGAGGCTCGTGATTTTATCCAAGGTAGACTGCTCGTACTTCCCATAGCCTTTCACCGTTTCAATCAAATTAGGAATCAAATCATTCCGACGCTTCAATTGTACATCTATCTGACTCCAGGCTTCCTGTGTTTGCATCCGAGAACGAATCAAACCATTATAGGAAGCAACTCCAAATACGATTAGAATCAAAATAATACCAAGTAAAATCCACATTCCATACATCCTTCCTTTCGTAAAACTAGTACTAGTATATCAAAATTAGCTTAGATTGTGTTAGAATAAAGGGAAAAGGGAGGATTTATGAAACCAGAAATATTCTATCAAAAACTTGAAGAACAAGGCTTTCCTCTAAGCCAAACACAAAAACAGCAATTCGAAACTTACTATGAGCTACTCGTTGAATGGAATCAAAAAATAAATCTCACAGCCATCACGGACAAGGAGGAAGTCTATCTCAAGCACTTCTATGATTCCTTGGCCCCAGTCTACCTTGGACACATCACAAATCAATCACTCCAACTACTAGATATCGGGGCGGGAGCAGGTTTTCCAAGCCTCCCCATAAAGATTCTCTTGCCTGAACTCGAAGTCACAATTATCGACTCTCTAAACAAACGCATCCAGTTCCTTCAGCTACTATCTGAAAAATTGGAATTGGATAAGGTGCACTTTATCCATGGACGCGCAGAGGATCTCGGACAGAACAAAGATTACCGAGCCACCTTTAACCTAGTTACAGCTCGAGCTGTTGCCCGCTTGCCTATTCTCCTTGAACTAACTATCCCCTTCCTCAAACTAAACGGGCAACTTCTAGCCCTCAAGGCTAGTGATGCAGCTGAGGAAATCGAAGAAGCTAAGAATGCATCCAATATTCTCTTTACCAAGCTTATCAGCACAGAGAACTATCAACTTCCTAACGGGGATCCTCGTGCCTTGACTATCTTAGAAAAACGCAAAGAAACACCCAATAAATATCCACGAAAAGCGGGGATCCCTGCAAAACGGCCATTATAAAAAACAAAAAGACAGAAATTGGATTTTTTTCTGTCTTTTTTTCGAATAAAAAAATTGAAAGCCTTAGGGATTCATATTCACACGATGCCACTCATTAATAACATAGGCTAATTGGCTAACTTGGTAAAGACCTACTGGATTCACTTCGGTTGAAGCGACTGTGCTTCCACCCAAGCCTGCTGTGTACAAGGCAACAAGATAAGGTGTTTCCTCATAAACCACTGCATTAACATTTAAAGCTTCATTGACGTAACCCGGTTTCTGATCAATCTTCAAACCAGGTAGTAATCCCTTATAATATTCTCCAGGGAAGGACTCACCCGTTAACCGTAATATTTCTGCGTACTTTTTCTGATTTTTCCAGAGATAATCAAGTACTTGAATAAAGTAATCCGTTGTTGTTTTGTTTTCAGTCGAAATCGTTTTAATTTCACCTTTGGATGTCCCGTAACGGTCATACATGGTGTAAACCTTGTCCATACCACCTAAACGATCTGCTAACGCGTAAGCCGGCGTATTCTCAGAATAAACTAATGAATAAACCTGCATATCTGGAATCGTCATCGCACCTCCAAAAGCAGCTACATAATTATCGTGCTCTCCTTGGTATTCATACTGAGTATTAGTGATATCAAATTCCTCTTCCAAACTGAGATTGCCCTTGTCAACTTCATCTACAACAAGCATATTAAGCGGCAATTTATAAGTGGACCCAGCTGTCATAGCTTGCGTATCATTAAAAGCAAATGTTTCATTAGATTTTGTATTTTTATAACTGAATGCCACTTGTGAATAGTCAATACCATACTCATCCATATATGCCTTTACAACATCTTCTAGCGACATGTTGGCATAATCATAGTAAAGACCGTAACTATTCATGGTAGCAGCATCTTCTTCCATAACGCGTTGCTTATCAGATTGGCTCTTGTTTATCGGTCTGACGATATCTTCCTTAGGCTCTTCCTCTTTCTTTTCTTCAGCCTTTTGACCAGTAATTTGCTTCACCATTTCTGAAAATGGATTGGCATTTGAATTTGTACTAGCAAAAAAGACAGCGGCAATAAAGGCAACAGAGGCAAGCGCAACTAGAGATCCAACAATCCACTTAATGTTCTTTTTCATAATTCCTCACTTTGTATATTTTCAACTCACTTATTATAAAATATAAAAAAGCAAAAAACAATAGAAAAGAAAAAGTTCGAGTAGAAAAACTCGAACTTATTTCAAAACTAGTTTTAAGCCATAACAGGATCTAATACTTCTCCAATAGCTGCTAAACGCTCAATAACTTCGGCCTCAGTTAATCCGTTTTCAGAAACATAACGGTTGCGAGGATGAACGCGGCACTCATGGCTACAACCTCGAAGATATTTATCTTCATTTTCCACTGAAGTTAAAATGCGACGGTTACAGAAAGGATTTCCGCAGTTTACATACCGTTCGCATGGGGTTCCATCAAACCAATCTTTACCAACGACCACTGGATCCACATGGTTGATATCAACTGCTATACGCTCATCAAACACGTACATTTTTCCATCCCAGAGCTCTCCTTGAACTTCTGGATCTTTACCATAAGTTGCAATTCCACCGTGTAATTGGCCTACATCTTTATATCCTTCACGGACCATCCAACCTGAGAACTTCTCACAGCGAACCCCACCTGTACAGTAAACCACGACACGCTTATCCATAAATTCTTCTTTGTGATCCCGTACCCACTGAGGCAATTCACGGAAATTACGAATATCAGGACGAATCGCACCACGGAAGTGGCCTA
This sequence comes from Streptococcus sp. 121, assembly GCF_016458205.1. Taxonomy (GTDB): domain Bacteria; phylum Bacillota; class Bacilli; order Lactobacillales; family Streptococcaceae; genus Streptococcus. The sequence goes on from NZ_JAEMED010000032.1 coordinate 24,636, forward strand.
AATCATATTCATAATCATTCCGTGTATCGAGTACAACTGTATCTTCATCCAAAAGAGCTTCTTTAAATTCTTTTGGTGAAAGATAAGCACCTGTTGTTTCAAGTGGGTTAATATCTGTATCAAAATCGTTATCTTCTAGACCAAGATGAACAATTTCTTTCTTATAGCGAACAAACATCTTTTTAAAGGCTTGTTCTTCTTCCAAGTCAATTTTAAACCAGAGATCCTCCATCCCTGGAAGTGAGTGAACATAATCCATGTACTTCTGAGTTGTTTCAAAGTCACCAGATACAGTACCATTAATCCCCTCATCTGCTACCAAAATTCGCCCTTTGAGACCGATGGATTTACAGAATGCCAAATGGTCTTTGGTGAATTGTTCCGCATTTTCAATTGGAACATACTTGTAATACAATAGAACACGAATATCTTTTGCCATAAGATTTCATTCTCCTTTTAAACGATCATTTGAATTTAAAATTCAATTCATTATAACTTGAAATAGAAGAAAACCCAAGAATTTTAGCTTAAAAACAAGAAAAAAAGACCTCTAGAGGTCAGGAACTCCGCCAGTAGGACTCGAACCTACGACATCATGATTAACAGTCATGCGCTACTACCAACTGAGCTATGGCGGATAAGAAAAAGCTAAGCGACTACCATATCTCACAGGGGGCAACCCCCAACTACTTCCGGCGTTCTAGGGCTTAACTGCTGTGTTCGGCATGGGAACAGGTGTATCTCCTAGGCTATCGTCACTTAACTAAATT
>NZ_JAEMED010000033.1 GCF_016458205.1 Streptococcus sp. 121
TTGGCGTGCGCCGAGTTCATGTTCGAGGAAATCAAAATGTGGAAACAGAGTTAGGACTCCTCTTAATGAGCATGAATCTTACAAAATTGACTAAGAGGTTAGTCCAATATGAAAAAGATAAAGAAAAATCACAGACAAATTTGTATCTTTTGGCGAAAACCAAGTACAAATTATCTGTGATTTTTCAATTATTGGCTAGTTTTTGCCCAGCCTCACCACATGCTATTCAAAAAAGTTTCACGAGGAACACTTTGTTCGAAAAAAATAGAAGACTTTATATCCCAAATCATCTTAACTATTGCCACGTTATCATTTGACTCTCTAATCACAGTATTCTAAAATGAAGACACAAGAATTGATCCTAGTTATTAGGAAGAAAAGCAGATAGAACGAAATGAGGTAAATGCAATGAACTAAGGGAGGATATGAATATGGACCTAACAAATTTAACTGACAAAGATATCGCAACAATCATCAAACGATTGAAGATGCCTAAAAATGAAGATAGAATGACCGACCTATACTATGAACTCTCTTCACTCTTCGGTAAAATCAATTCGGATATTGTTATCATTGGAGAGTGGGACAGAACAGTTTTCTACCGAAAACTGTTCGTAGTCCCACCTCCGCACAGTTGATTAGGTTGTTTTCTAAGCTTAAAAAGCGAATGAAAACACCAATCAACCACTGCGTCAAAGTGATTTCACTCACTAACATAGGGTAGTTGAGACTTTTATCCAACCTCCATCTTCATGTTTTCAGAGGTAAGCGAAATCCTGAACGCTATAGTATCCACCTTAGACTTAAAAATTTGCAAGAACCTATCATTCGTTTAGACATTAATCCCAGTAATAGACATACCAATCCAGATGGAACTGTCATCATCGGAAGTCACATTCATGTCTATTCAAATCAATATACTAAAAAAGATGCAACCGCAGTCTTATTATCTGAATCTGACTTCCCAAATATAACTCATATTATTGACACCTTCGATTCATTCCTATCCTATACAAACATCAGAAAGGGGAACTAGTATGTCACATTCTGATTTTTTGAAAAACACTTACTTCAATTGGTTGTTCGAGGAGTACAAGTTTAACCAAATTGATCAAAACGTTATTGAAATACAAACACCTTTTCTAGACAACGAATCCGATTCTATCATCCTCTACTCAGAATTCTTATCCTCAAATCAAGTATTGCTCACTGATGATGGTTGGACACTCAATTTTCTAAAACATCATGGAATTTCATTTAGTGGTAGCACACAAAAAAACATTTTAAACACAATCGTCACTCCTTTAGGAACAAAGGTAAAAGAGGATGAACTGTGTATCACAACAAGTATCGATCAATTTCCAATCGCAAAGCAACGCCTGCTACAAACAATTATGCAGGTTAATGATATGATTGTCCTGCAAAATAAACAGGTCAAGAACGTCTTCCAAGAAGAAGTTAGAATTCTGTTAGACAAGCAGAAAATCCTCTTCACCAATCGCCCCTCTTTTACCGGAAAAGAAGGAATTACCGTTCAATTTGATTTCGCTATTCCAACCAATAAAATTGAACGACTAGTACGAACCATTTCCAATGGAAATGACCTCAATCGAGCAAAACTACTAGCCATGGATACTCGGATTCTTCAATACAACCGAACAAACACAGAATATATCGCTCTTGTTGATGACTTGCACTATGAATTCACAAAAGATCTAGAAACAAAAGCCATCTTCCAGGAGAATAGTCATAGCCAAATCCATTTAATCAGACATAGCCAAATTCTTGAAGACTACAGTTTACTTTCAAACAAGGTATAGTAGCCACCAAAAAAGCAGAAGTTCTCACCTCTAATAATAGAACTTCTGCTTTTGTTTTATACTCATTAAATTTCAAAATCTGACGTTGTCAAGCCTCTTCGGTGAACCTTAGTTCTACCATCATCGGCTTTCCTAGTCATCTTTTTGAAATTTTTCGAGTATTCCGATTTAGAAGTTAGTTAAGTATTAGTCTATCCACTTGTCTTCTGCCAACTTCCGATACCAGTAAGCGCTTTGTTTGGGGTAGCGCTTTTGTGTTTCGAAATCGACGTAGAAGAGGCCGTAGCGTTTGTCATACCCGTTGGACCAGGAGAAGACGTCCATCAGAGACCAGAGGAAGTAGCCCTTGACTTGGGCGCCATCTGTGATGGCGTCCGCAATGGCTGCCAGATGTTGGCGGATGTAATCAATGCGATAGCCGTCATGGACGGTAGTCTGCTCAAGTTGGTCTTTGTAGCCCAAACCGTTTTCGGTGATGTAAATTTTTTTGTAATTCGGGTAATCCTTGGTCACGCGCATAATCTGATCATACAGTCCTTGGGGATAGATGATCCAATCCCAATCGGTTTTAGGGATCGATTCGGGAGCCCGTCGGCGGCCAACTCCCTTGATTTGATAAGAGGAGGAGCCTTTTTGGCCAGTTCCATTGTGGATAATTTCGGTCTCTCCCTCACAAGCCTGCATCCAGTCGCTCATATAGTAATTAATCCCAAGGAAATCATTCAAGTCCTTGGCTGCTTCTAAAGCCTCAAAGTCGGTCGGCCGAAGATCCAGTTTTCCACCGTGGATTTCTAATAGCTCCTGCACTCCAGTCCAAGTTGCCGACGAATAATGGCCTAGATAAGTCGCATCCAAAATAAATTTGTTGTGGATGATGTCTTCTAGTTCTGCGGCTCGGATGTCGGCAGGGTTGTTTGGATCATAGGGGTATTTGGTGGGCAAAGCGTGAACCACACCGATTTGGCCTGCATACCTCGCCTGTTTATAGAGCAAGACAGCTTTAGCGTGGGCAACCATCATATTATGGTGGGATTGGAAAACTTTTGCGAGATCATACTGGATTCCGGGTGGGAATTTTCCGACCAGATATTGACCATCTCCAATGGGGCCAATTTCATTGAAGGTGGTCCAGTAAGTAACCTCCGAGAATTCCTGGAAGCAAAAGGCTGCATAATCCACAAAATGGTCAATCGTCTCTCGATTCAAGAAGTCCCCTTGACTGTGGAGTGCCTCTGGAGTATCAAAGTGATGCAGAGTCACAAAAGGCTCAACTCCCCGTTTGCGGCATTCCTCAAATAGGCGGTGATAGAACTCTACCCCTTGAGGGTTCACCTGACCCCATCCCCTAGGAAAAATCCGTGACCAAGCTATGGAAATGCGTAGAGCACCGACTCCAAACTCCTCACACAGAGCTAAATCCACCGGATATTGATGGTAAAAATCAGAAGCTGGGTCCGCTTTGAACCAATAATGATCCGCTAAAAACTGATCCCAAGCAACAGGACCTTTCCCATCAACTTGCGTCGCTCCTTCAGCTTGGTAGGCCGCTGTCGCCCCACCCAAGAGAAAATCACCTGGCAATTGTCTCCTCATACAAGACCTCCCTCACTGCAACTGCTTCCGAACAAAGTCCAAGGCTTCTTGTCCATCCCGTGTCAATTTAATGTATTCTGCCCCTTCGGTTTTAGCCAGGCGGATGCCCAAAGCCTCGGTTTCCTGCTTGATATCTTCATAGTTCGAAGCTACCTGCGGTGCCAAGACCACTAAGTCATACTCCGGCAAGATTTCCCGGTGAGCCCCATAACTCCCCGCTGCGGCGGTTACGGGCACCCCGTATTCCTGGGCAGCCTTGGTGAGCGCATTGGCCAAAAGACCGCTCGTTCCACCACCAGCGCAGAGAACCAAGACATTGGTTTCTTGGGTCACTTCCTCTTGAACAGAAACTTCTTCTTTTGGTTCCAAAACCGGCTCTGGCTGACCTTCCGTCTCCTCTGCTAAGATTTGTTGGTCATAGACCTTGAGGAAAGGATAGTAAAGAGCTGTGTCCACTAGGACCAAGAGGAGCGCCAGCAAAAAGGCTAGAGGAGCAAAGTTGGTCCCCATGATAATTCCCAGTGGACCAGGGGTTGTCCAAGGCAGGTTAACACTGAAGGAATTCATTTTGAGACTGTCCACAAAAAATTTAAAGATCCAGACATTCACAATTGGAGCCAAAACAAACGGAAGGAAAAAGACAGGGTTGAGCACAATCGGCGCCCCAAATAAAATCGGTTCGTTCACTCCAAAGAAAGTCGGAATAACCGATGCACGGCCAATAGCTCGATTCCGCTTAGACTTGGTGAGCCACATGAACATGAAGGGAACCACCAAGGTCGCCCCAGTACCACCCATGGTTACAATGAACATCTGAGTCCCTGATGTCAAAATCTTGTCTGCGTGTTGCCCAGCCTGCAAGAGTTGGAAATTGGCTTCCACATTGGCATAAGTAATCGCCGCGATGGCTGGTTCCACAATCGACGGACCGTGAATTCCAACAAACCAGAAAAGGGCGTAGGCTCCAAAAATCAGCGTAATCCCTAAGTAACCATCTGCTGCTGTAAATAGGGGTTCAAACGCTTTGAGAATCGCCTCAGCCACACTGGTTCCAACCAATTGACGGCTGAGAAGATCCAAGCCATAAAGGACAAAGATAGAAAGAGCATACGGAATAATATCCTTAAATGCCTGAGACACATTCGGCGGAACTTCTTGAGGCATGGGGATGGTGACATTATTCTTCACACAAAGTCGGTACAGATTAACCGTCATAAAGGCCGCTAGAAAAGCTGTCAGCAAACCTTTCGTTCCCATATAACCATTGGCTAAGCCACCTTCTAAACTATCTGCTGCTAGCAGTAAAAAACCAGAAATCGCCGCCATCATGGTCGACAAGAAGTTGATCTGATTGGTCTTAGGCAGGTCTCGGTTAAAAGCATCCGTCAAGGATTTAGCCGTTGTCCCAGCAACGAGTACCGCTACAATCCCCATGGTATAACCATACGGTTTCATAATCGCCGCCACCATCTCCTCAGACCAGGTAAAGCCAAAGATATTCGGAACAAAGGCTACCAGTAGAAAAATACTGGAAAAGAGAATCACCGGCATAGCTGCGATAAAGCCATCCCGAATCGCTCTTAAGTAAGCATTTCGAGAAACTTTCTCAAAGAAAGGCTTGCCTTTTTCTATCCAAGCAATCAATTGATTCATGACCTTACCCCCTTCTATACAACTCAATCATATGTTTCATTAAATCCTTCAAGAGCAGCGTTGTCATCAAATGATCCTGCCCATGCATCAAGGTCACACTGTAGGCTAAATCTTCTCCTGCTGCTTCCTTCTGCAAAAGGCTGGTTTGAGCCTGGTGTGCTTGCACAATACAATCATTGGCCTCTTCTACCAGCACTTCTGCTCGCTCGTAGTCCCCACTTTGCGCCGCATTCAAGGCTTCCAATAATCGAGAACGAGCATCTCCTGCATAAGCCACAATTTCAAAACCTAATAAGGTACTTTCTTCACGATTCATCTCAGAACCTCCTTTTTTTACAATAACCGTTGAATATGTAAAACCAAGTAAAACCGTTCCGTATTGGGAATCGGCTGGTCAACCACTTCCTGAATCAGAGCAAAAATCTGACTCCCAATCTCATAAGCCTGGGGATGGGTCTTCCGGATTGACTGGTCTAGGTCATCCAAAGAAATCGCCTGTTCATTTCCACGCTCTAAATTACTGAGGAAATAGGACAAGTGCAACATAAACCGATCATAAAAATTACTGTTGAATTTTTGCCTGCGAATTCCCTGTTCTTGCAAAACCTCCTCCACCTTCTCCAGGATCTGCTTGCCCAACTCCTGTTCCTGATGGGTATCCGGCAAGGTCTCACCCTTAGCATTGATGAGATGTAAGGCAATCCGACCCACCTCATCCTGAGGAAATTCTTCCGATAGTTTTTGCCGAAAGAGGGCAAGAGCTTCTTGGGCCATCTGGTATTCCAAAGGGTATTGGCCAGACATATCTGGCAAATGACTCTCCTGATAAGTCCCCTTCAGGAGCGCTTGATAGGAACAGCGCATATGATCCGTTAGGGTCACATAGAGGTATTCCTGTACGGGATAGTGATAGTGGTCTACCAAGTAATGAATAACTGAATAACTAGTCGTAATGAAATCTAAGGGGATATCCTTGAGCAGGGTTAGAAAATTTTCCTTGGCTTCTTCATTATGGAGAGAGAAGACTGTCTCTACCTTTTCTGGCTTTAGAAGATCTCCCTTTCGCTTTTGAAAGGCAATCCCCAGTCCCATGACCACAGCCTGCTCTCCTCTTTCATTTTTAACCAAGGCTGCATTGTTATTCAGACTCTGTAGAACGCGATACATACTTCCTCCTTTCTAATATACTCTTTTAGTTTATCTTGCCGTACTTTAGTACTGCCTGCGACTCGCTGCCTTGTACTAAAAGCAAACTAAAAGACTATACTCATTGAATTTCAAATTCTGACGTTGTCAAGCCGCTCTGATGGACTTATTGATTGCGTGCCTCATCATTTTTTGAAATTCCTTGAGTATTTTGAGTTTGAAATTAGTTCAGTATAATTCTAAAAAAAGAAAAAGACTACAAACAAACCGAGAACCCCTGTCCTCTGATTCATCTGTAGTCTTGCCTAATCGAATTAGTTACAATCCACCCTATTCATGCTATTGAATCCATTATAACATATTGTTGGAAGTTATGTAAACCCTTTCTTTTAAACCGGCGTAGCTGTTTCAGCTAATACACGATTCAAGCTTTCCAGGTTCTCACGGCCGACCGTCCGCAGCCAGTCACGCGCAGCTTCTTCCCCCTGCTGAACATAGACAGGTACGACGCCAGCCCAAGTGGCCCGTCCACACAAAACGCCATTAAAACGAGCACCAGCTTCCGCCGCAAACCTGAGTGTTTCCTGGAACAGTTGGGCAGATACACCGGCAGATAGGTAAATATAAGGTAAATGGGTAGCCGCTTCTTGCTGGCGGAAATACTCTGCTGCTTCTGCTCGACTATAGGCTACCTCACCTTGTGCAAATCCCTCTACAAAATTCATATTGACCGGAACCTCGACTTTGAGTACCGTTACACCAAAACGGGAATCCGAGAAAAGCTCCATCGCTTGATTCACCTTATGCGGTTTGATTCGAGCATAGTCCAAACCAGTCGTATCAGCCAACTGCTCATCATAGGAGACAATTTCCAAGAAGAAAGGAAGGCCCTCGGACCGACATTCTGAGCCCAACCGTTCAACATAAGCCTGCTTCTGTTGGTTGACCTGTGAATCTCCATCCACATCATAATAAAGCAAGAATTTCACAGCATCTGCTCCCGCCTCCTTGAGACGTAAAACAGACCAGTCTTCTAAACAATCCGGCAAGCGACTGCTAGAGTTCGTATCATACCCCGTCTTTTCATAAGCCAGCAAAAGCCCCGCAGACTCCGCCCGCACCTGAGCTGCTGGCAAGCCAAATTCCGGATCCAGCAGGATGGAGGAAGCATAAGGGGTCAATTCCTCAGACACCAAGCGTTTCAGAATCTCCATTTGCTCAGCAGTCGGCTCCGTCTCCTGATGCTGGGCCAACATCTTTTTCAATGCTCCCCGTTGGTCAAAGGCCAAGGCCGATATCAAACCCGTCTCAGTAGTCAACTTTTCCAATCCCATCTCACACCTCTTCCACTTCAATCTGCTCAAGCAAGTCCGCCGCCTTGTCCAAATTCACAAAGCCCGTCGCTTCCTCTTGCGCATTGAGCATCCCCAGCAAGTTTCCGCGCTTGAGCACGTCCGCATCCGCCAATCCTTGTGAAAGCCCTGATGCCAGACCAGCCACCGTAGAATCACCCGATCCAACAGGATTCACCACCTCTATTTTAGGAATACGGACCCGATAATACTTGTCTCCATGTTTGGCAAAAGCGCCTGCGGCGCCAAGAGAGACAACAATCCAGTCAATCCCGGCAAAGCGTTCATGAGCCAAAAGAGCTTTCAAGTCAGCCAAGTCCAGACTAACTTCCCGACCCACCAACTGACTCAACTCCTCTAAATTAGGCTTAATCAGATTTGGACGAACAGAACTTTCCAAGACCGCTTCTAAAGAAGCCCCTGACGTATCCAAGAGCACACCGACCCCTGCTTCCTGGCAAAGCGCTAGCAAGGAAACATAGAAGTCAACCGGCAAGCCCTTAGGCAGACTACCGGAGAAGACCACCCACTGAGCCTCTGCTAAAAGCTCTTTGAAATGAGCTGTAAAAGCCTGAGCCTCCTCTGGGCTAATCTCCGGCCCCTGCTCCAAAATCTCTGTTTGCTGACCCTGATGTAAAACAGCCACACAATTACGGGTTTCCCCCGCAATTTCCTTGAAGGAATGGCCAATCCCTTGTCGGTCCAACTCTTGCGCCAAAACCTGACCTAATCCTCCCCCAAGAAATCCCGTAGCCAAAACGGGGTCCCCTAGCTGTTGTAGGACACGGGTCACATTCAATCCCTTGCCACCCGCGGTTTTCCGAACATCCTGAACACGATTCACCCCGTCCAACTGAAAAGTCTCTAACTGGTAAGCTACGTCAATCGAGGGGTTTAGGGTTACTGTAATAATCATAGGCACCTCCTGCTCCTAATCCTGGTATTCGCCACGATCCCACTTTTCAAGAAACTCTTTGAAAAACTCTGGATCCTTCTGACTTTGTGATGGCTGCTCCAAGTCTGCTATTTTTTTCAAAAGCGTCTGGCTCAGAGGACTGGCTTGGTAATCTGCTTCCAAAAAAGCTTGCACGATATCCCGCATGAGGAACTCACCGGTAATCTTACCACCAAATCCAAGCACATTGGCATTTAGAATCTCTTTGGCATACAAGGCTGAGGACATGTCCCGCACCAAGGCTGCTCGCACTCCTGGAACCTTGTTGGCCGCATTGGTAATGCCAATGCCAGTGCCACAAATACAAATGCCCACATCCGCCTGTCCACTGGTCACTGCCTCACCCACCAACTTGCCATAAATAGGATAGTGGGTCCGCACATGGTCATAAGCCCCGTAGTCCAGCACCTCATGCCCTGCTTCCTTCAAATAATCCACCAAGGCTATCTTCTCATCTGTCACAATATGATCACAACCGATTGCAATTTTCATCTGTCGCCTCCTCCCTGACACAATCAGCACATTTTATTCAACATGTCCACGCGAATCTGATGGCGGCCACCATCATAGTGGCCTTCCACAAAATTCCGAACGATGTTTTTGGCCAAAGAAGAACCAAGGACCTCGCTTCCAAAAGTCAGCAGACGAGCATTGTTGTGCTCCCGCGTCATGTAAGCCGAGCGCTCATCAGACACCACCGCCGCAACCATCCCCTTGACCTTGGTTGCTACCATGAATGGCCCTTGACCAAAGGCATCGACCACCAGCCCCAGCGCCTCCGGATCCGTCAGCAGCTCTTGCACAACCGCCAAAGTTGTGTCCACAAAATCAACACCCTGGCTCACATCCAAAACCTGGTAGCCCAAACTCTCTAAATAGGACTGAGCCTCCTCCAGCAAGCCTTTCCCCGCTGGATCCGCACCCACAATCACTCTCATGGCGCACCTCCACTTGTTGTTTATTTGTTTATATTGTACACCTAATCAGACAATAAATCAACAACTTTTGTTTAAAGAAACAAAAAAAGAGGTTGGGGTAAAAACCTCAACCTTCCTATTTTAGTTAGTGAATTCGCTTTGACGCAGTGGTTGATTGGCACTTTCGGTCGCTTTTATTGAGAGAACATTTCATGTTCTCTTAGCCAGATACTCAAAGAGTCAATTCCTGATTCTTTGACCTCCGAAAATAACCGAATCAACATTGACATGAACTTCGTTCCTTTCATTTAGAAACTCTAAAGGCATTCAACATGCCTTTAGACCGGAGGTGGGAGTGAAACGGTTTGGGGAGAAACCGTTTCAGCTTACAACTTGAAACAAAGACTTGTAACGAACGATTTTATTTGTAAAAATTGTTCTGTCTCACTCCCAAACTAAACATTCCTACTCTAAATCATTGACAATCTCCACATTCCCCTCCAACAAAGGGAACAACTCCTCGTCCTGCTGGACATCTGTCACCAAGGCTGTCACATCCTTAAGTTCACAAAAACTGGCAAAATCATCCTTCCCAACCTTGGATCCATCCAAAAGCAGATAACGCTCCAAGGAATGCTCCAAGGCCAAACCCTGCGTATAAGCTTCCGCCAGCGTCGACGTCATCACCTGCCCGTCCTTAACCCCATTGGCAGAAAAAAACATCTTGGAAAAGCGAAGCTTTTCCAAACTCGTATTGGTGATCTCACCCACGAAACTCTCCGTCAACTGCCGGTACTCACCTCCCAAGAGAAAAACCTGAAAAGTCTCCGACTTCTTCTGGGACAAAACCGTAAAGACAGGCATACAATTGGTAATCACTGTCAACCGCTGGTTGACAATCTCCGCAGCTAGGGCTGCCACCGAGGTCCCTGGCCCTAAGAAAACCGTATCGCCCTCTTCAATCAAGGCCGCAGCCCGCCGCGCAATCGCTACCTTGGCCTCGTGGTGCTGCACATCCTTCTCTGAATGGGAGTACTCCCGAAACTGGAAAGCCTTATTGGAACGGGCTCCCCCATGGATCTTGGTCAAGACCCCCTGCTCCTCTAATTCCAACAAATCTCGCCTTACCGTCATATCAGTAACCTGCAACAAATCAACAATCTCGGAAATCCGAATTGTCCCCTTCCTGTGGACCAAACGTGTAATTTCAGCCAGACGCTCCTGCTTTTTCATCCCAAGCTCCTCTTTGCTTTTTGTTGCATTATATCAAAAATAAAACAAAAAATGTTGGAAGCAACAGAAAAGGCTGAAACAATAGTCTCAACCCTCTATTTTGATTCATAATAATAACCTTTATGCAGTCATTAAATCTGTTTTTTATTCCTGAGTCCATCAAGCGGTCTCTATCCCTTTTTGATAACTTACCAATCAATTGAATGGCAAATTCATTTAAATCTAACTCATATATAGTCTTTTAGTTTGCTTTTAGTACAAGGCAGCGAGTCGCAGACAGTACTGAAGTACGGCAAGACGAGCTAACACAGTAATAAAAGATAAACTAAAAGAGTATATTTGAATCATATCGATATATGACGGATTATGCAATCCTGCTTGATACCAATCAATAATTTCTAAATACTGAGATTTTATTATTTCTGATTTAGACTCAAATTTGCTAGTGATTCGATAGGTTTGAATAGCCTCATCGTTGAACTTCACAACTACCGCAGGGCGGATTTTTGAACCTGTCCCATCACTATCCTGAATCCTAGAAATAACAACTGAGTAAATCTCTAATTCATCAATCATTAAAATAATCCTCAAACTCTGGATATTCATTCTCATCTCCAAAATACTGATTAACAGATTTTGGATTATTGTCACCAACCTTAACAATAGGACTAACAGATTTGACTAAATGATAAAACTCAGCAACATCTAACTGAGGAGACAATTTCAGCTCAAAAGGCAATCCTCTATTCATTACACTTTGTTTTAAAAAAATTCGAATTGCTGTTGTCATATCCATTCCTAACTGGTCAAAAATTTCACTACTTTCCTTTTTTTAAGAATTCATCTATACGAATGGTTATAGTTGCCATGATACTCACTCCTCCTAGACTTGGCATATTTTTATGCTCCACAGAGGTCAAACCTGATCCAATTTCCGTCAGAGTCTGCTTGAAGAATTTGTTCAACCTTCCTCCAGAGACAAAATAAAAGGAACACTCACTAAACAAGGGATTGACATGTATCGATCACATTTTTCCACTGCAGTGTGAAGACTATTTGGACTATTGGCAGATGAACCATTCAAAAACGGCCGAAGACTATTTGAGGAGCTTCTTACAATAACTAGCGCTAAATTTGTTTATCACTTCTTAGATAAACAAAATCGCTGAAACCATTGATACACAAAGCTTTATAGAGGGTTAGTTTCGATTTTTGCTTGTAGTGTATGAAGTCTATTGGGACGCTTGGCGGATTGAAGTTAGCTCATCGACCGAAAGTCCTAGTGAAATTTTGTAATGGATATCCATTATGACATTGACTTTTGGTACAGTTTTAACTAAAATACAACTATATTGTAAACGTATACAAAATTGCAAAAGGAGAATTCTGATGACAACTATTCTAACATTCATATTTCTAGCATCCATTGTAGCTATCTGGTATTTTAAAAAGCGAGATCCCAACAAAATATTCCGAAGAATCGCAATTGGAACAAGTGTGTGGTCTGCATTATTAATCGGCTATATTACACCTAGTCCAGAACGCACTACTAGTAACTCAACCACTGTAGCCTCTTCTGAAGCAAAAACTACAGCTAGCTCAGAGAAAGCGCCCTCCGAAAAAGAGAAAGATAATAATGAGGCTGAAAAACTAGTCAAAGAACTAGAAAAAAATAAAACAAAGAGCAATCTTCAGGCAGCTCAAAAAGAAGTTGATGCATTATCTGATAAAACATTAAAATCTTCACTTCAAAAACGAATCAACTCAATTGCGAACGAGATTTCAAAAAAAGAAGAGGAAGAATTAGCTGCAGAGAAAAAGATAGAAGAAGAGAGAAAACAAGCACAAGCAAAGCAAAAAGCTGAAGAAGAGGCGAAACGCCAAGCAGAGCAGGCTGCTAAAGAAGAGGCTGAGAAGCAGGCTCAAGCGGCTGCGCAGCAAGAAGCTGAAAGACAAGCTCAAGCGGCTGCGCAACAAGAAGCTGAAAGACAAGCTCAAGCGGCTGCACAACAAGAAGCCGAAAGACAAGCTCAAGCGGCTGCGCAACAAGAAGCTGAGAGACAAGCTCAGATTGCTGCACAACAAGCTACCGCGAATGCCTATTATCCCAACTGTGCTGCAGCCCGAGCTGCTGGTGCAGCTCCAGTTTACAGTGGACAACCTGGTTATGGAAGTCATCTAGATCGCGATGGAGATGGAATTGGTTGTGAATAACCTCCATACATCAATATTTTATCTACCAATATTCAACTTACACCTTAGTTCCGACAACTAGGGTGTATTTTCTTTTGCAGGAAAACTTGTAAAAAGCCCCAACCCCCGCTCTCTCCTTAATCAACTCTTAACCCAATTCATCATCTCGCTTATTTTCAGATTGCTTTCAGAAAAGTCCCGTATTCTTAAACGCAAGAAGAAAAAACGAGGTAAGCGATATGTATTATGTAGTGATCCCAGCCTATCAACCGGATGAAAAACTGATCCAATTATTAACCGTTATGATGCAGCGCTTGGACTGTCAAACTATCGTCGTGGACGATGGCAGCACGGGAAAGTCTGCAGAAATCATCGAGGCTGCCAAATCCTACGCGACTGTCTTGCACCATGAGAGGAATCAAGGAAAAGGGCAAGCCTTGCGGACAGCCTTTCAGTATCTGCAAGTTTTCGGTCAGGATGGGGTAGTGGTAACCGCAGATGCGGATGGACAGCACGCTGTGCAGGACATTGACCGACTAGCTCACGCAGCCATGAACCTGCCTAGCCGCCTTATCTTGGGTGTTCGCCAGTTCACCAAGGATATCCCGCTGCGCAGCCGTTTTGGCAACCAGCTCACCAGGGTCTTGTTTCGTCTGCAGACTGGAGTCAATGTGATCGATACCCAGACTGGTCTCCGAGCCTTCCACACCGACCTGCTTCCTTTCATGCTAGAGGTCGAAGGGAATCGCTACGAATATGAGATGAATATGCTTAGCCAGGCTAGCCAACGTTACAAAATGACCGAAGTCCCGATCCAAACCATCTACATCGATGACAACGCCAGTTCCCACTTCCGGCCTATTCAAGATAGCTTGCTGATTTATAAGAATCTCTTGAAGTTTGCACTATCCTCCCTCAGCAGTTTCCTTGTTGACTACGCTGTTTACGCCCTTCTCCTCCTGCTAACTGCTGCACTGCCAACAGCAACCCGCCTGGTGCTAGCCAATACCATTGCTCGCATCACGAGCTCCATTTTCAACTTCAGCCTCAATAAGAAGCTGGTCTTTCACAACCGGAACAGTCTTACCCGCACGGGGGCTGGCTACTTCACCTTAGCCCTCACCCTCTTCCTTGCGGACACAGCCCTTCTTTACCTTTTTCACCAAATTTTAGGAATGAATCTTTATATGGTAAAAATTATAGTAGGCTTCTTCCTCTTCCTACTGTCTTGGACAGTGCAAAAAAACGTCATTTTCAGAGAAAGGAATTCGTATAGCCGTGAAATTGCTTAAGAAACCCTTCGCCTACGCCAGCATCTTCGGCCTACTCCTGACTGGCGGCTTCAGCTACTCCCTGCTAAAAACCTTTGTCCTATCCCAAGCTATGACCAGCGTCAACGCCACCAACACCTCCTCATCAGCAACCACAAGCCCAACCAATGTCTCCACAACTGACACCAGCTACACCGATGACAACATCCAAATCAACTTGGAAACCATCACAACCAATGACACAACCGTCTACGTCGCCGACATCCACGTCAGCTCCGCAGACTACCTCAAAACAGCCCTTGCCCAGAACACCTATGGCACTAACATCACCGCCAAAACCTCTGAGACCGCCAGCCAAAATAAGGCCATCCTCGCCGTCAACGGCGACTACTACGGTGCCAACGCATCCGGATACGTCATCCGCAACGGCACCATCTACCGCGACACCGTCCGAGACAATGCTGACTTCGGCGACCTGGCCATCTACGCCGACGGCTCCTTCAAAATCATCAAGGAAACCGAAGTCACCGCCCAAGAACTGGTTGACGACGGCGTCGTCAACCTCCTGGCCTTCGGACCCGCCCTCATTGAAAACGGTCAAATCGCTGTCGACACCAGCACCGAAGTCGGCCGTGCCATGGCCTCCAACCCCCGTTCCGCCATCGGTATCATTGACGAAAACCACTACATCATCGTCGTCGCCGACAGCCGCACAGAAGAAAGCCAAGGACTTTCCCTCTACCAAATGGCAGAAGTCCTAAAAGAATACGGCGCACAAACCGCCTACAACCTAGACGGCGGTGGCTCCTCCACCTTCTACTTCAACGGCCAAGTCATCAACAAACCCACCACAAACGGAAACACCATCTCAGAAAGAGAGGTCAGCGACATTGTCTACATCGGTTACTAATCCCAGCCAACGATTCAGAAGAAACCTAATCACCTACCTAGCCCTCACAGTCTTCCTCTTCCTCTTCAGTCGCATCTACGAAAGCCTCAGCTATGGCGAAGTCTCCTTCTTCATGCACTACATCTGGACTGTTCCCCTAGCCGGTGGCAGCCTCCTCCTGACACTCATGAAATTCAGACCCAAGCTCTCACGACTCAGCTACAACCTCTGGAACTCCGGCATCGCCACCCTCACTGCCAGCTTCCTCCTCCGTGGCATCATTAATTTATCCGGCCGATCAACAACCTTGGACCAACCCTATTGGCTCATCGGAGCCAGCTTCCTCGCCCTAGCCCTTCTCTCTTTATTTATTCATTCGAAAAAACACGCCTAAAATCAAACGATTTTAGGCGCTTTTTTAATCATCAATCCATTTCAGACAAGTAGGCTTTAATCCCATGCCAAAAGCGTTGAAAATCTTCTCTCTCCGTCGGCCAAATCTTGGTCACACGGTCTATAGCAATTATAAACACCGCCAACATCTCATAATCAGCAGAAGATTGGGAAACCAGACCCACACGCTTACCGACAATCAGAAAGAGGTAGAAAACAAACAAACTCGTACGCTTGGGAAAAGCCAGCAAATCCTCCATCCCCATCCGCAAACCACGATAGAAGCCCCCTTGCCTCCTCCCCGCCTCAAGCCAAGACAAAATCCGGGCCATACAGCCAGTCGGACGTTAGAAACAGCGCTTGGATGGCGATGATAATCATGGCTACGTTGTTGGCATGCTCCTCTGACATCCCCAAAGAGCGCGTGATGTCAAAAATCATATCCCCATTAAAAAGAGCCAAATAAAGCACACCCACTACCAAAACCAAAGCAATCAGAAAAATCACCAAAGTTCGTGGCAAATTTTTTTACAGTCATAAAATTTTGTCCTCTTCCTTATATCTCTGTAGAATAAAATTCCCTAAATACTCCACATCCTTAAAATTATATACTACTGAATCAAAAAAGTCCCCCACATATACCGCAGGGAACTCACAAAATCTAATCATAATAGAAAACATAACTTATCCAATAACATGCCAGAGATACTGTTTACATTGTTTCTATATTATAGACAAGATACCACTCAGACGAACTTGGATAGAATTACCATAGCATAGGGAGAGGATGAGTGCAAGGGGGGGAATTCATCATACAATGACACTCCTTACTTCGCTAACGGTGAATTCAAAACATCCTTCAAAGACATATACCGAGGACTGACTCCTTTTGGAACATTTGGAATTCCCTTTCTCAAGCCACTGTCTTCCGTTAATTCCAGAGCAATCCAATTAAACTCATTTTCCTTCTCTGACTTATTTATTTCACTCCATTGACAGGGCACTTTAATCTCTGGATTACTTGGTTCTTTATCATATCTACCTTTTTCAAGTACCCTAGCTAGAAACCCAAAACTACCATCTGGAATCGCTAATAATAAATAGTCTCCTAGATTCGGATGATTATCTTTTCGGAACAATTTCGATTTTGTTGTGAAAAGCACTTTCCCCTTATTAGCTTTTGCAAAATAATAGTGTGCTTCTAAATTGCCAAGTTGAGAATATTTTTTCTCTCCTTCTCCCATATCAATCTCTCGAATTTTATATACAACAACTTCTTCACACATCTTCTTCCCTCGAAATCTGTTAACCTTAAAATAAAAGCCCGAGTCAATCCCTTGGAATTAAATACAAAAAACATCAGATAATATGTGACCTATCTACCTACTCTTCAATGGCAGGATTTCTTCCTCAATCATCGCAAATAGATTCTTTTTGACAATATTTTTATATCTTATTTTCTTGGGTGCGTCGTCACCTTTTTGACTTTTGAAACGGGCATAGTCAGCAGAATCTGTTAAGGCTTTCTCACCGATTTGTTTCTCCAAACCTTGGCGGTAATTAGAGGCTACAAATTTCAGTTCCTCCAAACCAACTGCCCATTCATCTGCCAAAGTCGCTAACAATTGCTCAGTGTTTTTTTCGATAAGTAAATCCAATTGATGAGCTACAGATTCACCTTGGAAATTATTTTCTTTGGCTTCTTGCCAAATTTTCTCAATCAACTGAGCCAATTTTGAGTTATGTGCCGCTAGGTCTTCAATATACCGATCTACAACATCCTTGTCTCTTTGCGTTAAAGAATCCTCTTTATTGTCGATCAAATTTTGAATGAGTGAAATAATGTAGTGATAGTTCACTTCATCTGTCCGTATGGACTCTAATTCATATTCAATATCAATGACCAGTCCATCGTTCACATTTAAATCATCTTTTCGTCTACGTAGTTCAGCAATTGTATTCTCATATCGCCCACGATACTCTTCTAAAACTTCAGGTGTCCATTCAATCTCTTGGTAAATTTCTGCCTGATTGTAATCCGTATATACCTGGATAGAGGCATGAAGTTTATCAAATTCTTGGAAAGCCTTAGCGAATCGTTTCAATTCCGCATCCGTACCTGAATCTAAATCAGGGGTCTTATCAGGATTTGAAGCAATCAATTTTAGCTGATTCACTTTCTCAAGGAAACGTCCTTTTTCCTCTTCCCATTTAGGAGCTAAAACATAGGATTCCCCACCATTTGAGTACAAACTCAGAGCTTCATCAACTTTCTCCTTAAATCGGTCTGGTGTTTGAAAGGTTACAATCTGGCCATATTTCTTCCCTGCATCAAAAAGACGATTTGTCCTTGAAAAGGCCTGGATAAGGTGCTGGGGCTTCATTGGTTGTCTGTCGATAAAGATAGTAGATAAGCAAGGGGCATCAAAACCGGTTAAAAGACGATCTACCACTATCACGAGATCTAGCTGTTCTTCTCGCTTGGCATATTTATCTTTTTTACGTGCCAAACGCTCGTTCAAATCGGTATTATAAGTATCCAAAGTTGGGAGAGTAAAGTGAGTCCCAAACATTTCATTATAATCTTTCAGACTCTCTTCCATCTTATCTTGATTGGAGATAGAATCTTCTTCATTTTCAGTCACAGAGTAGGTAATCGCTACCTTGGGAAAATCAGGTAAGACCTTTTTGATGGATTCAGAAATCTTTAGAGAACTCTGCCCGTCTTTAATTTCTTTGATTAAATCATAATAAGCCTGCGCACGCGCAATTGATTTCACCGTCAAAAGTCCAACATAAGTAGCTCCGGCCCCATTCTTAAATCCAAGTTTTCGTTTAGACTGGTTTAACACTCCATCCAAAACCCGAAGCATATGTTCTTTATTTTCATAATACGACTCTTGAATTTCTTCTTCCGCTATATCCGGCATAGTGGTTTGATATTCCACTTGAAATCCAAGTACAGCCTTATCATGAATAGCTTCTTTAACAGTATACTCATGTAGACATTTTCCATACTGTTCTTCGGTTGTCTGAGCCAAGTCTCCCTTCTGCTCTCGCTTGTTGACCGCAAAGATCGGTGTTCCAGTGAATCCATACCACAAAGAATTTGCAAAGAAACCTTCTAAAATTCGCTGACGCTCTGGCGTCACTGCTCGGTGACACTCATCAACAACAAAGGCCAGCTTCAAATTTTTCACACGCTCATAATAACGCTTATGTCTTCCTTCCTCAAATTGCTTGAGCAAATTATTCAATTTTTGAATGGTCGTAACCACTACTCGTCTTTCATCAGAAGCCAAATTCTTCAGCAATTTCCCCGTGTCATCAGTTTGATCAATATCAATCATGTCATTCTCTGCATAGGAAAGAAAGGCTGAGGTCGTTTGTTGATCCAAATCTTGTCGGTCAATCACAAAAAGTGTCTTTTCAATCGAAGGAATCTGGAGTAAATTCCTAGCCACCTTGTACGAAGTTAGTGTCTTACCAGAACCAGTTGTATGCCAAATGTATCCCGATTCTCGACGACGACTCGCTTCACTAATAGCTTCAATCGCATGAACTTGATAAGGACGAAGCAATATTAAAGACTTTTTATCATCATCAATCACGGAATACTGCATCACCATCTGATGTGCAGTAGGAATTGATAATACCTTCTGAGCAAAATCAAATAAATGCGGCTGAGGATTATTGAGTTCATCTACCCATTGAGTTAAAAAGCGATCATTTAATTTATTGTATTTCGCTGCTGCTATGTAGCGAGTTTCTGTAATATTCGAAACCACAAACATTTGAAGAGTAGAGTAAATCCCTTTAAATTGCCCCTCCTCATCATATTTTTTTATTTGGCGAAAAGCATCCATGAATGGATGTGAGCGACTTTTCAATTCAATGTGAATCATGGGCAAGCCATTAATAAGCAAGGTTACATCTCCAATCCGAGGACGGTTGGTATTTCGTTCAAATCGAACCTGATTAACTACTTCATAACTGGAACGACCACCTGCCACTTCCAGACGTCCCACAACATCTAACCGAATTGTACCTAGTGAAGCATCTTCACGCTGAATCTGTACCTTTGCAATCCCATTTTCCCCTGCTAACCACTTAGCAGCTTCGTAGTAGTTGATGAAATTGAGTTGATTCTTAATCTGATACTTTTCTTGCTCTGTTAGTGGAGTATCCGCTAATTTACTGACATTGTTAGCTTCTAGTTTTTCAAAGAAATTTCTCCATAAGAGATCCTCTGAGTTCAGCTCCGGACGATAAACCCACTGACTTTCACCACTGCAAAGCTGGGTAATTAAATCTTGCTCAAATTGTACTTCTTTTACTGCCATTCTGTACCTCAACTATTTAAAAAGATTCATAAACTCTTGCAATTCCTGTTGAGCCTCTACGGTTGTCCCCTCTAATTCTCCAAGCATTTTCATCAGTTCGTTGGTCGTTGCTGCAATATCATCCTGAATGGAGCGTAAATCCTTGGCCAAGTCTGGTAATGGTACCACTTCCTCTTCTTCAAACGTATCGACATATCGAGGAATATTGAGATTATAGTCATTCTCCACTATTTCTTCAAAGCTTGCCACATGGGCGAATTTTTCAATATCTTGACGATCCTGATAAGCTTGAATAATCTTTGCCACATGTTCTTCCGTCATGATATTCTGATTTTTTTCCTTTTGGAATTCTTTTGAAGCATCAATAAACAAAACATCTTTCTTTGTTCGATCTTTCTTCAAAATAATAACCGTAGTTGGAATGGAGGTGTTATAAAAAATATTGGCCGGTAAACCAATAATCGTATCAATCGCCCCCTCTTCTAAGAGATGTTGGCGAATCTTTTGCTCTGCATTCCCCCTAAAGAGAACCCCATGCGGAAGTACAATAGCCATAACCCCATTGTGTTTTAAATGATAAAAACCATGAAGAAGAAAAGCGAAGTCAGCCTTGGACTTCGGAGCCAAAACGCCAAAATTAGAGAAACGAGGGTCTTGTAAAAAACCTTTATCCGCTGACCATTTTTGAGAATAAGGAGGATTCATCAAAACTCCATCAAAATCCGTTGGCTCTGTCGTTGGCCAATCAGAATCCAAGGTATCCCCAATATGGAGCTTCTGATTTTCAATCGCAACCCCATGCAGCATCATATTCATCCGTGCTAAATTATAGGTGGAGGCATTGATTTCTTGCCCGAAATAGGAAACTGTTGAAGCTTCTTGACTATAACGCTTGGCATTTAGCAACAAAGAACCAGATCCCATCGTCGGATCATAAAGACTCATCCCCTTTTGCTTTTCACGACCAAGAAATACAATTTGTGTCATTAAGTGTGAAACCGCTTGAGGTGTATAAAACTCTCCCGCCTTTTTACCTGAATCCGAAGCAAACTGACCAATCAAATACTCATAAGCATCTCCAAGAACATCGCCGTTATGAGTATTCAATTCCAACTCATTCAGTTCCTTCATCAAAGACGAAATAACTTGATTTTGCTTTTGAGCCGTAGACCCCAATTTCTTGGAATATAAATCAATGTCTTCAAACAAATTATTAAAGATCTCATTAGACTGCTCAATATCACGGAAACCTTGAGCCAACTCCTCCAATTGGAACTGGTTGTTATATACCTTTTCCACAAGAGCCGTAAATGTCAAATTAGCTTCCAGTACATACCCAAGTTCATCCTCCAGAACCTCAAGTAAATCCTGACGAATCTCCTCATCCTGTAAACCTTCTTCATAAAGAGCTTGGGCCTGCTTTAAGTTCACGAATGTCTCATCTAAGTTATCACACACTGCAAATAACAATTGATCTGATAAATACTTATAGAAAATCAGCCCCAAAAGGTAAGACTTATACTCATTCGCATCCATTTTCCCACGAAGAATATCCGCCGCATTCCATAAAGTTTGATAAAGTGTTTTTGAATTATTCTCTACTGACATTGTGTTTCCTTTACTATTCTAAATACCATTCTTAACGAGGGAACATTAACTTCAACAGTGTCTGTTTCTGCATTTTCAACAACTCCAACTTACGCTGTTGAAGGGTGATGAGGTAATCGAGGGTGGAGAAGAAAGAGCCGATGGATTGTTGCTCAGTGACACTTTTTGGAAATACAATCTTTGTATTAGCAATATTTTTCTTGCTTAAAGAAAGGACTTTAATACCTTGCATAAGTTTGATTAATTGTTTTCGATATGACGGGGAGTTAAGATAGTATCCCAAAAACTTAGGAGCAAATTGAATTTTTGGACGTCCAATTATTGTATGTAGCCCAGCTACAGCAAAGCTGTCACTTGAAATCCCAGTAATTTCAATCGCTTTACCTACAGTTTCATCTTCTGCTGAATCCGCTAAAATCACATCTCCATTTTTTAGTAATTGAGTTTTGAATTCTGTAACTTTTCCATTAGTAACAAAAGGGACTATATCATCATTAATATCTAAAATAGATTCAAACTTAACTAAGATATCTCCATAATGTATATTTTTTATTACGCCATCCTCATAAGTTAATGCAGCACGAGAGAGTGTATTATTTGAAATTGTGAGGTCAATTACGTTAGAAAAATTACGCTGTTCCCAAGCGTCCGTAAATCCAGGAAAACGAACTTCTGGAATTGTTTCACCATTTTTCGGAAACATCTTTGAAAGTAACGTTTTCTTTGCTGCTTTCAAAGATTCTAACTCACGCTGCTGAAGGGTGATGAGGTGGTCGAGAGCAGAGAAGAAGGATCCGATGGATTTTTGTTCAGATTTGTCACATGGTATAAATAAAGATTTTGAAAGCAATTCCGAAGTTGTAATACCTTTTATAGAGGTTCCTTGAGCATTTACTTTTTCCGATTGTAATAGTTTGTAGACTGCATAAACCGCAAACTTTTCGTCTATTAATAATCCACTTAATGTGTGAAAATCTTGACTAGTACAGAATTGATAAGGTATTAAAGAAAGTTTCCCAACACCAACCCGTGTCACAATAGCGATTGAATTTGACGGAATAAGTTTTGTTGCAGATTTTTCAATAGCTTCTTTGGTAATAAATTTTTGAGGTTGATTATCGAAAAGTTTATCTTCTAAAATATCTTTTGACTGAAACCACGGAATATTCCCTTTCCAATACTCATTAACTGAAGTTTTAGGTGTTCCCCCACCAAAGCTCTCCGTTGTAATATCTTTTAACTTACGCAGTTCCCAAGTTTCGGTAAAACCTTTGAAGCGTATAGCTGGTATAAGATTTTTTTCTTTCATTTCTTTCACTTCCTTTTCAATATATAGTGTGCATCAACCTTATTGGAACACCTGATCCGTATATTTCATCGGTACTATTCCTTCAATTCCATGTCGTAGAATATTTCATCATTTTTCATCACCTGAAAACCATTAATATTCGGAGATTTTTTATAATGGATAAGTTCGAATCTTAATTGCCTTTTGTCTGTTCCAGATATTAGTTATCAGTTATATTCTACTAAAAATCTCGTTAATTTGCGCCCTCTTGGGAACAGCGAAAGTTGGGAGAATTGACGGATATTAAAACTGGGGATAAAGATGTTCAGGACGCTAGCGACGAGGGTTTGTATCCATTCTATATTAGGTCAGCGGAAGTACTTAGAAGTGATACATATTCATTTGATGGCGAAGCAATATTAATTCCTGGTGAAGGGAGATTAGGTGAGATTTTTCATTACATTAATGGTAAATTTGCATATCATCAAAGAGTTTATAAAATTTCGGATTTCACAAATAGTTACGCCCAATTTGTTTTGCAGTACATGATGAAATCATTTAAGAAGCATGCCATGCAATATACAGTAAAGGCTACCGTAGATTCTTTGAGGAAACCGACAATTCAAGATTTTATTGTCCCGATACCTTCGATTTTGGAACAACAATCCATCGGCACTTTCTTCTCCACGCTCGACCACCTCATCACCCTTCAGCAGCGTGAGCGTCATTTCCATAATTCCGACGCGAAATCATCGTTTTCTGGAAACATTTCACATCATATTGGAGTATTTACTGCAATCATTTTCCATTCCTATACAAACACTTGGGAACAGCGTAAGCTGGGGACAATTGCGAATTTTTCAAAAGGGAAAGGATATACTAAGAAAGATTTAGCTAATTCTGGAACTAAAATCATCCTTTATGGACGCATGTATACTGATTTTCAATTTTCCATAGAAACCACAGACACTTTTGTAGTAGCTCAAGATGATAGTGTTTATAGTGAGGGAAATGAAGTTTTAATTCCATCATCTGGCGAAACTCCCACGGACATAGCTAGAGCTTCAGCAATAACAAAGTCAGGTATTATAATTGGTGGTGATTTAAATATTGTTCAACCGAACAAAGATATAATCCCGAGTTTATCACTTTAAAAAAGACAAAAGATAGCTAACCCCTTGGGGGACAAGGAGTTTGGCTATCTTTTTTAATTATTTTCGTGTTGTATATGAACCTCTAGCATAATTTCTTAATTCCTCGAACTTCACAACTCCCTTTGTCCAGTCAATTCCAAGAAGCTTATTTAACTCCTGCATATC
>NZ_JAEMED010000034.1 GCF_016458205.1 Streptococcus sp. 121
CAGCTACAATTGCTTGATCTGGTGTGTAACCTGCGATAGCTGGAGAAACTACTGCTGGTACAGTTCCTTCTTCTGTAGTCCAGTCTGTGTAAGTGACTTCTCCTGTTACACGATCCACTATCGCAGTACGAGTGAACTCAACCGTTTGAGTGATAGTAGCGGATGCTTCTTCACCATCTTCCGTCAGGTACTTGTACTCAATGGTACGAGTAACTGTTTTGGTCAATTCAACTGGGTCACCGGTATTTGGATTCACTGGATTTTCTGGATCGATGTCCTCAATCTTGTGTTTCAAGACAACAGTGTAGGCTTGATCAGTCGCATCATCACGGTCATAGATAGCTCCATTAACTGGGAAGTCATCGGATACCAAGACATAGCCTGCTTTTTCATAGGCTGCGATACGCTCTGCAGTCGTGTATTTGATAGACTCATCAGATTTACCAGTCACGGTATCTACTGCATCAAGTGTCTCACCAGTGTTTTCATCCACATAAGTGATGGTAGCTTTCTGATCGTTTGGTGTGTAGACAACTACAACATCCACATCTTCATCATCTGCACTTGGTTTCCACTCAGCTACACTTGCTTGATCCGGTGTGTAACCTGCGATAGCTGGTGATTCAACCTCTGGTACAGTTCCTTCTTCTGTAGTCCAGTCTGTGTAAGTGACTTCTCCTGTTACACGATCCACTGTCGCAGTACGGGTGAACTCAACCGTTTGAGTGATAGTAGCGGATGCTTCTTCACCAGTTGGTGTGAGGTACTTGTACTCGATGGTACGAGTGATTGTCTTAGTCAATTCAACTGGGTCACCGGTATTTGGATTCACTGGATTTTCTGGATCGATGTCCTCAATCTTATGTTTCAAGACAACAGTATAGGCTTGATCGGTCGCATCATCGCGGTCATAAACTGCTCCGTTAACTGGGAAGTTATCTGATACCAAGACATAGCCTGCTTTTTCATAGGCTGCGATACGTTCTGCAGTCGTGTATTTGATAGACTCATCAGATTTACCAGTCACGGTATCTACTGCATCCAAGGTTTCACCTGTGGTCTCATCCACATAAGTAATGGTTGCTTTCTGATCATTAGGTGTGTAGACAACTACAACGTCCACATCCTCATCATCTGCACTTGGTTTCCACTCAGCTACAATTGCTTGGTCTGGGGTGTAACCTGCGATAGCTGGTGATTCAACCGCTGGGGTTGCACCTTCTTCTGTGGTCCAAGCAGCATAAGTCACCTCTCCTGTCACCATATTGACTTTGGCTGTGCGTGTGAATGTAACTGTTTGTGTCACAGTTTTAGAAGCTTCTTCACCATCTTCCGTCAGGTACTTGTACTCAATCGTACGGGTAACTGTTTTGGTCAATTCGAGTTCAGAATTATCTTTCGGATTGGTTGGATTTTCAGGATCCACATCTACCACTTTTTGACGTAAGGTAACTTTGTATTCTTGAGTCACATTGCCATCTTTGTCATAGACTTCACCTGCTGGGAATCCATCCTCAACAAGCTCATATCCTTCCTCAATGTAAGCTGCAATACGATCAGCAGTGGAGTAGTCAATCTTAGCATCTGTTACACCTGTTAGGGAGTCAACTTCGCCAAGAACAACTTCGTCACCTGTTGTGATATCTACATAGGTAACAGTAGCTTCTTGTTTATCTGGTGTGTAGATGACGACTTCATTCACATTCTCATCTGTAGGTTTTGGTGTCCACTCAGCTACACTAGCTTTATCTGGTGTATAACCTGCGATATCTGGAGATTTAACAGCTTCCTTAGTTCCTTCTCCTTCTTCTGTGGTCCATTCTGTATAGACAATCTCACCTGTAACAAGGTTAACGGTTGCAGTCCGTTTGAATTCAACCGTTTGGGTTACGGTTGCGGATGCTTCTTCACCGTCTTCTGTCAAGTACTTGTACTCAATGGTACGCGTAACTGTCTTAGTGAGGGATTCCAGTTCCTTAACAGAATCTGGGTATTGTGGTGTATTCTCATCACCTTCATCCACGTCTGTTCCAGCTTGAGATGGATCTGTAATTGGCACAACACGTTGTTTTAATTCAATCGTGAAGTCTTGGTCTACAGCCTTATCTTTATCATAAGTAGTGACACCATCTTCAAAGTCATTGGAAACAAGCTCATATCCCTTTTTGAGATATTCTATGATGCGGTCTGCTGTCTGATAGTCGATGACTGCTGCGGAATCACCGGTTACAGAATCTACCGTATCCAAGACAGATGGATTATCTGCATCCGTTACATCTTTATAAGTGAAGTTAGCAGTTTGTTGCGCAAGTTTATAGACATGAGTGATGGTTTGTTCTTCTTCTGTGAAGACACCTGTATTCGGTGCACTATCCGCTTTCGTTTCCACGTATTCGTATTCCAAACCATCTGCTGTGAAGATTGAATCTGGATAGTAGGTGTCCTTATTCGACACATCATATTCAGATTTCACATCATTAGTCACACTTTTCGAATCAATTCCTGGAATGGCGTTCCCATTTTCATCCACATAGTTAATGGTAACTGTTCCATCCGCAATTTGATTTTTCATTTGAATCAATACATTATTGGATTCAATGTAAGTCGTTGATCCGCCTGATGTTGAAGCTGAAGAAAGATAAGCTCTCTCCCCCTGGGTGGCATTTGTACCAATGACTGCATCCTCAATGTGGAAGTCAACATTTGAATTCGCACTTACGGGGCCAGTCGAAACAAACTTAACGGCCGTGATACTTGACCAATCAGTCACATCAGCTGCTTCCAACCAAGTACCCGCTTCCATTTGTGCTGCCGTACCAGTTGTTGTCGTATAAACGGCACGCCAACCGCTAGGTGGAGTCACTTCCTTAGTTAGGTAAACATCAAATTGGGAATTTCGAGCATTGCCACGAGAATCCAACTGCTTATCCCCTTCTCGAGGAAGAGAGGTTATCACGCTCACGTTCATCAATTCCTGAGTTGCAACGTTGGAATAGGTGATTTCGAAGTCCACGACATCCTGCGCTTCATGTTGATTAGAATTAAATCCATAACTTGTAGCAGAATCAGGCTTCACTTTGGAAAGAACACCTGAGGATTCAGAAGCTACCAAATGAACTTTCCAAGTACTTGAAGTTGAGTTTTCGCTTGTCACAACAAAACTCTCATCTCCAACTGTAACTGTACCCAAATCAATTCCATCCGTTGGAATCAGACCTGGATCTTTTGTTGACCAGAAACCAATCTGCGTAATCTCATAGGAACCATTCGGAACATATTGATTGGCAATAGCAACGGCTAATTGATTGATCGGATCTTTTGAAGCTGTTACAGGATTATTTTCAACATAGAGGTCTTTACCGGTTCCGTTAAAATTGTAATAAACAGTCCAGTCATTGTTCATAATGACAATGTTTGGATCCAATAAATAAGCCTGATAGAGATTTTCCGTGTAACCAGCCATCTGAACTTCATTTAACGTCCGTGAATCATAGCCACCTCGATTGTTTAGCTCAGTATCTGTTATCGTATAACTTTGCGTAAATCCTGATCCACCAGTTCGATTATTAAAGGTGACATCTGACCGTTCATTCATGTTGACTTCATAAATTTTACGGGTCAATGTAGCCTCTTTAGTATCTGACAACGTCACGCTTGAGTCTTCATTGGTCAAGGTTACCGTTGTTTTAGAAGGTAACTCAGTAACAGATGAATCATTGTAGCGTTCACTCCAATTATTATAGAAGGTCGTCTCGATTAACTTAAGACTATTTGGAGGATAAACTTCTGATGAATCTTTGTTAAAGTTTACGTTCTTAAAGGTATAGCGAAGCGTTTTAACCTCTTTTGATTCATCAATGGAAACCAAGGTCCCAGCTGCTACATAATTGGAACTATTAAATTCGCCAAGTAGCTCTCCCGTTGCATCATCATAAACCTCTAAAGAGCCCCCATCTTCAAATAATTGAGCATAATTGCGTCCATCGAAACGTACGAGTTTAAAGAACTCACCTTCATTATCTGTGGTGACACGTATGGTATAACCATCCATTGGATAATCCTTATCCGTATCAGCCGCTGCAGTCAGATCCACATTTGTCCGATAGGTGGTTTCACCATGGGCCTTGATGATTTCTGTATCAGAAATATAATCTCGTCTTAGACTAAGAATTCCTTGAGACGTAGGTGTTGCTGGAATATCCACATTGTATCGAAGATTTTGAGTGTTGCTGTAAGTAGAGCCATCCTCTTTAGTATAAGTACCAGTGATGGTCAAAGTCTGAGCACCCTTCACATCCGCAACGCTTGCACCTTCTACGATATCAAAACTCAAAGGAACCAAGTTTTTCGCATTGTTGCGATTTGAAGTATTATCTCCTACAAGCGGATTGGTTTCTGGAGTTACTGTGAGGTGATAGCCATTCTCATCTTCCACCCAGCCTGCATCCTTTGATTCCTGGCTAAGTGTTAAGCCCGCTTTTTTAGCAATGTCGTAAGTATAGGTTGTTACCGGAGCAATGATACGATTACTTGGAGCCGTCGTACCGCCCCCAGTTACATGGCGACCATCAAAAACCCCTGTTCCGGGTGACCAGAAATCGTTCAAAACGCTTGTTCCGTTTTCTGTCCGTGCTCCAGTATAGACATAAAATGTTACCTTGCCTGTCTCACCAGCATCAACGATTCCATTGTTGTTTGTATCAGTACCAACAATCTGTCCATTTGACATAGCCGTCCCGGCATCTGCTGCATTGTAAACTTCTTCAAAACCAAAGCTCAATTGTCCTAGGTCTTGGACTTTTAAACCATCTGCATCATAGAAGGTTGCCTTAACCGGTACTTTGAAATCATTTGCTTCCAACATGGCTGCAGTTGCACCCCAGTTGTTAACAGAATCAAGCTTAAAGGTTGTAACGAAGTTATAATAAGAACCACCACGGAGAGGATTTGTTGGGGTAAAACGAACAATTGTATTATTACCCTCCTCACGTGTCGTAATGGTTACACCAGTAAGAGTTGACGGTGTAGGAGTGACCTCTAGGGAGTTTTCAAAGACAATTTCAACATAGCCTCCATCATAGTTAGCGGATTCTCCAGAAATGTCCAAAGTCCCGTTAACTGTAATAGTTGTAGTTGCCTGATTATTTTCCAACTGATTGCTCGTACCAATAGCTCCATTTACTGTTCCAGAAGTATTTGGGCTATCTGCACGGAAGGCACGGTCACTAGATGTTGATCCGTTAGAACGGTTGCGGCGAACAGCTTGGCTAGTGATATGAACATCGAAGTTTACTTCTGTTGTTTCACCATTTTCATAGGTCACAAGGATGCTGGCTTGACGGTCTCCATATTGAGGTGTTTTAGCGTAGGCAATCTTCGCCCGGCTTTCCAACAATTCCTTGGCGTTCAATAAAAGGGCTTCAGCACGAGGGATCGCTTGCCAAGACATTTTAACAAACGAATCCACAAGTGGTTTCACAAGACCATCTTGAGAAAGTTCTGTTGTTGTTGGAAGGAAATCACCTGATAATGCAGAAGTTTCTGCTTTTTCTTCAGTAGCTTGTGAAATTTCCGGAGTATTTTCTGCCTTGGTGCTTGTAGCCTGGCTTGTTGTTTCGGTTTTAGAAGATTCAACTGAACTAGATGCTGTCGAAGTTTGGCTAGTAGCAGTTTTTGTTTCTGAATTCTTCACATCTTCAGTCGATGCTTTTTCGGAAGAGGAACTAGAACTACTCGCTGTTTCGCTGCTTGCTGATGTGCTCACTTCTGTTGAGCTAGATGATTCCGTTGTAGGGATTGCTTCAGTAGTAACTGAACTTGCAAGTGTTGCTTCTGCAGTTTCTTGACTTGCTGTTGCTGAAGTTTCAGAAACACCTGCTTCTTCAACTATCGGACTACTAACGACCTCTGTTGCTTCACTTGAAGCGACAGTTTGTGTCGCTGATGGTGCTACAGAAGTTACTTCCTCTGCTTGTGCAACTTGACCCGTAAGTAGGGTCGTTCCTAACAGAACACTAGCAAGTCCAAAATGGTACTTACGGAAGGAATAGCGCTTCTTCATCGAGTACCAATCAAATTTTTTCTTGTGTTTACCTTTCATGAAAACTCCTTATTGTAAATTGAAAAATCTTTTAGAAAAATTCCTAAAATATTATACTAAACTAACTTCAAACTCTGAATACTCGAATCTTTCAAAAAAATGATAAGAAAAACCGACGATGATCGTTCAACAGGCCTAGGAAATCTGTTGAATATTATCAATAAAGCGTGCAAGGCACGCAATCAATAAGTTCATCAAGGAGGTTTGACGAAGTCAGATTTCGAACTATTTCGAGTATTAATGAATAGGAATCATTATAATTGTGAAAGTGACACTCAGTCAATAAATATGCTTGGGAGAATGCCCGACACAATAGGCCTTGTCGCTATTTTCTAGATTGACGAAATCCTTAAAACAACTAGTATAATCTAGATTTCTAAAAGTAAGCTGAAAAAACCGAAGGAAGTTGCAAATAAATCTTCCTTCGGTTATACAATCTTGGTAACTAGAGAGAGCTACCGATTCCCTAAGTAAAATAAGAAAAACCTCGCGCTCCTCTACATCCTAAGTCTATTAAGTCAAATAACGGAGTAGGGACAATACAACGGATAGGGTAACCAGACAAACAATCACCAAGTAAAAGATTGACCGTCTGCTTTTCTCGGTTTCCCCTTTTTCATAGCGGGCATCTTGGATCCGCTGTTCAATATCTTGACTTAGGAGTGGGTTTTCTTTTTTCATACTATCCTCACCCTTTCAATTTTTCTTGGTAATTCTCTAGACTAGCCTGTCCTCCCAATTGGCGTTGGCCTTGGGCGGTGACAGCTAAATCCGTTTGAGCCTTAATCCACTCGGCCATCGCTTGTGGCTGGTGGTGGTCAAAAATGGCTTCCTTCAGGAGCAAACCGCGATGATGACTGGTGTTGTCAAAAGCAGCAATCAGCAAATTAGATTCAAAGGCCGTACGGATGGCCGCCATGATTTCCGAACCATGATTAATATCGAGATAAATATCACAGGTCTGGAAAAGACCCTTGATTTGATTCGCACCTGCATTCGGATAGAGGTGGACTTGGTCACGATCCCCATATTGCATCAGCCGCTGGGACATTTCCGTTAGTGCGGCGATGTGGAACTGGTAGTCAGGTAAGTTTTCTAAGAGTGCGTCTAACCCTTCCAGATTATCAGAATTGGTCAAGACCAGGATTTCCTTCCGATTCCCATTTTCTCTCAGACTCGGATAAAGATAACCCAAGGCCTCCACTTTTTCTTTTTCTTCCTCCGTTAAAAATTGCTCTAAGGCTTGATAAACACCTTCTTTTTGCACTAAGACCCGAGTTTGGCGTGGGGCCTTACCGCTCAGGAGCAATTTCATATTACCGGGAACGTGATCATGAATGTCCTCCTGCCAGAAGAGAATATCTTGTCCTGGACCTCCCAAATAATAGGCCAAAAGGAAGGACATTCCTAAAGAATTGTACCAAATCTGGCTCAAATCCAAACCTGAATGACGCAGGTAGAACAGATAGAAATCCACTTTCTTGGCAAAGTAATGCGTTTGTCCGTGCCAATCTAACAGAAGATCCCCTGTCAACAAGTTTTCCGACAAGTAGGGACGTCCCTCGGCATCAACATAATGCTTATGGGTCACCTGCTGCTCTTGGTTGAAATAAGTCTTGGCAAAAATCCGACCAAAGCGATTGTAGTGGTCCGTCACCATGACTTGTCCCTGCTCATTTAACCACTCAACCGATTTGACCAAGCGTAGGTGCTTAGGATCATGGTAGAAAATGGTCGCCTTTTTCTGACTATAATTCCAAATCTCCCCTTGCTGATTGGTTCCCGTAATTTGCCAATATTTTGGAACTGGAACTTCATTAAAATAAAGAGGGGCTATTTCCTCCTCAAATTGGCCTGAGAAGAATTCAAAAGGAGAAGTAAAGCCATCTGGCAGGAAACCATCATCCTGCAGGACAACTCCTGGCCCTTCAAAACCGGATATCCGGAGGGAATACTCCAAATCCAACCCTTCCTGAGTCAAACAATCATACAATTTAAGCATGGCCAACCTCCTCTACAAATGCGGCCCAAAGTTGGGCCAAGTGCTCATGCAAGAAAGGCTCAGCCTTCTGATAGGAAGCTTCTTGTGCCTCTTCTGTCCGATTCGCTTGGTAGTAAGTTCGAATTTTGTCCGAAAAGGCTTGGGTCATATATGCAGGATCATCAGCTTCCGGACGTGGAATCAGATAACCATTCTTCCCATCTTCCACAAAGGTTTGGTTGCCATAAGGTACATCCAACCCAATCAAGGGCAAGCCAGAGCCGACAGCTTCCATCAGCGTCAGACCAAATCCTTCACTGGTTGAGGCGGTGAGGTAGACTTGGTAATTCTTGTAGACTTCGGTCAATTGTTGGTGCCCTTTGAGTTGGATATATTCTTTGGCATCTGCAGCCTCAATCATCTCCGTTAACTTGCGTCGCTCCCCGCCTTCGCCATAAATATCGAAGGTTAACTCTGGTAAGGTCTTTCGGGCTTCTATAACCGCGTTCACCAACCAGTCTATGTGCTTTTCACTGGCCAAGCGAGAACTAGTCATGAGACTATAGGGCTTACGTGCCTGATCTGGCCTTCGGAGCTGATCTAAACTTCCCACCGGGATGGCATAAATCCGCGGTTGGTGCTTGGTATAAGTCTTGAATTGCTGATCCAGGACCTCTTTTTGTTTTTCCGTAGAAGTAATAAAGGCATCGACCAAATGGGCATTGGTAAACTGATATTCATAATAATTATTCCAGAGCACATTGTAGTCATCGGTTCCCTTGGCATTGTAATGCTCAGCATGAATCACAACAGCTAATTTGGCGACTCCTTTATGGGCGAAAACGGCTTGCCCAATACCAGTCGCCCGGTCCAAGAGCAGAATGTCCTGGCTAGTCAAGTTCAATTTTTCTAGCATATAGGCAATCAAGGCTTCCTTGCCATTCAAAATACGATCTGGGAATCGGAAGGTGCTCTTCTGATTATAAAGGACTTCTTCATAGGCCAAACTGCCGTCCTCATTATAAAAATGGCGTTGGTAAAGTTGGGGCTTATCATTTACCGGGGCATAAAATTCTGTGAAAACCTTGGTATAACTGTAATAATCCTTGCGAATGAGTTTCCCTTTAACCACATACTCCACTCGTTGGACATAGGCTTCCTCCGGTCCACAGAGACTGGCATTGATATAAAAATCCTCCGAAAAATGATAACGAACCAACTTGACCCCGACTTCCGTCCGTTGTACGGGTGCAGCAAAGCTTGCTTCCAACTGACTGCGGCTGTAGCTTGTCGGCGCTATCTTCAAATCGGTAAAGAAAGAATAGAGCCAGATAATCTCCTCATCTTTAAAACCAATATTGGAGGTAAAATGCTGGAGATTCTCGGTTTGGAATAAATCTGTAAAAATAAACTTAGCCGGCAATTGCAATTCCCGGAAGATTTCCGCTCGGTAGGCCTGGGCATATTCTACACCACTACTAGCCCAACCGATCCCTAAATTAATACTATATACTGTCATCGCATCCTCGCTTAAACATAGTAAATGGTATAGCCCTTTTCCCGATCAGCCTCGATGGTACTCAACATCACATTGCGAACAATGCTTCTCTTGACCCTTTGGACCATCTGATTATATGATTCCAAGGATTCACGGAAGTACTCGGAAGTGGTATCTCTTTGAGCTACCTGACGCATCGGCACAAAATTCTTCAATTGCTGCAGCGTATCAACCTGCTCAATCCAGGCTTCGTCAATGGCCCTAAGAACAGATAAGCGCATGAATTCCTCCATCTTTTCGTCGGTTTCCAAGTATTCTTCCTTTTTCTCCAATTCCATTTTATAGAGGGTCCAAAGGTAATCCAAAACTTGTTGCCGATTGGAGACATCGATAGACTGGCCCAAGGACTGGTTTTGGTAACTATAGTTTTCCAAAACATACCGCCGCAATTCTTGTTTGGTCAACTGCGGATGCTCCTTTAAGAACTCTTCCATGACCTCTAGAAAGATGGCATCCATCTTATCCATTAAATCGATTTTATGATAAATCAAATCATCCCGGAGCTGGTAAATTTTCTGCCGTTGAATCCGTAAACTTTCATCAAACTTAATGGTCGATTGCCGGACACTCATGGCATTGTCCTCACTCTTTTCTTGCGCGTGGGTGATCGCCCGTCTGAAACGCCCTGCTGTTAGGGGGTGACCAAAATTGGAACGGTTGCTGTGATTGTTCTTTTCAAAATATTTGGTAACAGACTTGCCTCCATATTGAATCAGGAGTTCATCTTCCAAGCAGACAAAGAATTGACTCAAACCAGGGTCTCCCTGGCGACCTGCCCGACCACGAAGCTGCCAGTCAATCCGGCTATTTGCCATCCTCTCGGTCCCGACAACCGCTAGTCCTCCTAATTCAGCTACTCCTTCTCCCAGCTTGATATCTGTACCACGACCCGCTAGGGAAGTCGCCACTGTCACCGCCCCCAGTTGCCCTGCTTCTTTAATGATCTGTGCTTCCTTAGCCACGTTTTTGGCGGTTAGAACACTGTGCGGGATTCCCTCCTGCAGCAACATCCGGGAATAGATTTCCGCAATATCTACTGTTCCAGAAATCAAAAGCACAGGTTGTTGACGCTGATGTAATTCCTTCACATATTCGAGGGTAGCCTGCAGTTTTTCGGGCAAGGTGACATAAATCTTATCTGGATAATCGATGCGCTGGATCGGTGAGTTGCTGGGGATCACCACCACCGGAACCTTGTAAGTCGAAATGAACTCATCCTCAGCAATCTTTCCAGTTCCCGTCATCCCCGAGATGCGTGGAAACATGTTGAAAAGACTTTGATAGGTTACCGATGCAACAGAACGGGAATCCTTACTGATAGGAACACCTTCCTTGGTTTCAAGGGCTTGGTGAATACCAGACTGTAACCGCGTCCCTTCCAGGACACGACCTGTCCGATTGTCTAGCAGTTTGACCTCTTCATCTGCAACGACATAATCGACATCCTTTTTATAAAGATGGTGAGCCCGTAAGGCCAGATTGATGTGCCGATTAAGCTCAAAGTAGGCATCCCCGTAGAGATTTGGAACATCGAAATATTCTTGTGCATAATCCATGCCATCCCTTGTTAGAAAGACAGCCTTGTCTTCTTTGAGGTGTCGATATTCCTTTTCCTCTTCCAGGGTCAAGACAAACTGATTGGCCACATGGTACAGATTGGATTGCACGCGCGGTGATCCTGAAATAATTAGGGGTGTCTGAGCCGCATCCAACAAGACCGCGTCCGCTTCGTCGACAATCACATAATTGAAGGGACGTAAGAACTTATCCTGCTCGGCTGCGGCTAAGTTATCTGCTAAATAATCAAAGCCCAAGGCTGTACTGGTTGTGTAGGTAATATCCGCAGCATAAACAGCCCGCTTTTCCTCCACATCACTATCGTCATCTTCATTGAAGACGCCGACCCCCACAGTCAAGCCCATAAATTCAAAGACAGGAGCCATTTCTTCTGCGTCCCGACGAGCTAAATAGTCATTGGTGGTTACCAGAATGGCTCCCTTGCCTTCCAAGGCATTCAAATACAGGGGCATGGTCGCCGTCAGGGTCTTTCCTTCCCCTGTCTTCATTTCAGCAATGTAGCCTTGATGCAGGGCTACTCCCCCCATAACCTGCACGTCGAAGGGAAACATGCCCAAAACCCGCCGATTGGCTTCACGTAGAGCCGCAAATGCCTCCACCAACAAGTCATCCAAACTTTCCCCATCCTCCAAGCGGTCACGAAACTTTTGCGTCAGTCCAGCCAATTCATCATCGGTCAAGCCCGCCATTTCTTCCGCCATATCATTGATGCGTCCGACAATTCGCCGAATCCCAGCCAATTTCAAGTTGTTTAATAACGATTTTTTTTCTTTCATGTCATTCACTTATCACATGGTTTTTAATAATTTTTGAACCAACCGTAAATCATCTGGAATCTGATCAGGTAGGAACCGCTTTTCAAGCGGTTTGTCCAGCTTAAAGGGCTTGTGCTCCTCCATGGAATAGATAGATATTCCCTTAAACAAGAGCTGGCTGGCTCCTGCACTCTTAAGGGTGAGGACATAGGTAAAAGCCTCCTCAGGATAACGGATTTCTCCCTGATTTCGACGCAGTATGTCAAATCCAATCTGCTCACCCTGCCTGTTAAAATAGCTTACTTCCAGAAAATAACGTCCCTCAGGCACTGCCTCAATCTCAAGATCCAACCAATAGTCGGTTCCAGGGACCAACAAAGGTAGGGCTGGAGAGGTCCGCTTGCCTTGATAGTTGGTTGCAGAATGAAAGCGACTAATCAACTTTCCAGAAGCCATCCGTTGGTTTTCAAATAAGGCTCCCTGGTCAGTAAAGGTCAAGCGGGTTCCATAGAGATAGGCATCCCCGCTATAAACCTGATCCCAAGTAATTCGGTGTATCAAGTGTTTGGTCATCCATCCTTCCTTCCATAACCGTCTTCTAATAATTGAACATACTGCCGCTTAAACCACTTATTGATGGCCCGACTATTATCATTGTGCCGACCTTCATAACCCTTGGCATAAATATGCGCCTTTTTATCCGATAATGCCTCAATCAACCTAGACGTGGCCTGGCCGTCATAGTCATCATTTTCCATATAGGCAATCGCAAATGTCGTCTGGTCAAATGAGGATTGGTTAAACTTGTCCCAAAAGCGCTGATTCAATTGCTGGATACTTTCTTCATCTGTGCCACCGGTTACATTCCGAAGCACATCTGCACTGGTCTCAAATTCATCCGGTCGCTTCAACTTCATCGCTGCCACCGTATCCCCAACATTGGTGAAGGGTTTCCCAATCACCACCGCATAGGGGTCAAAATCTGCCGCATAATAAAGAGCTCCAAAGGTTCCCATGGAAAGACCAGATAAGATTAAATCCGATTTGTCGAAACCGAGGTAATCCAAAGACTCCTGAATAACCTCCACAACCTTAGCTTCCAATTCAGGACTACCAATATAAAAGCCACCACCTTCTAAGCGAGGATCACCAATCAACATAAACGGTCTCTCGAGGGATTTCATTATCCCATAGCCCTCAAAGCCTTCAGCAGGCCGGAATCCTGAGAAATAGACATTCATTGGTGGCTTCATATCTCCAGGATTGAAATAATAAATAAACTCCTGTTTTTTCTCATCGCTGTAGCGCTTTCCACCCAGAACAAAACGCCCCATTCCAATTCGGGAATAACGCCAGTGAAGAGGCCCAAAGCCCAATTCACCTTGACCCTTAGCCCAAACAGAGACCGTATAAAAACCAATTTCCTCATTCCGTGGAAGAACGTAGGGCTCTTTCAATTGCTCTTCTGTTAATACTGTCGGTTCCATAAACCTATAGAGGCTCCCTTTTTGCATCGGAGTAAGCTCCAATTGAATTTCAGGATTCCCGGAGACT
This sequence comes from Streptococcus sp. 121, assembly GCF_016458205.1. Lineage (GTDB taxonomy): Bacteria > Bacillota > Bacilli > Lactobacillales > Streptococcaceae > Streptococcus. Next base: position 13,527 of record NZ_JAEMED010000034.1, read on the forward strand.
TTAAAGTGCTCCAACCAAATTTCCAAGGCAACCGGAAAAGTTCCCAAATTGTAACGAAAAGTTAAGAGTGGTCTAAAGTCTTGGCCAAAGTCTCCTTTTAGATGGACAGCTACATGTCCATCATAAAAAACGTCTCCCTGAAAATCCTGGTTGATGTCAATATCGGGAAGTTTTAGTTTAGCTCCATACTGACTTTCAAAATGAGTTAACTGTAGGAAGTCCATCTTGGCCTTGGAGTCTCCTTCTACATCCAGTTTACGTAGGATTTTCCGGCGGAACATCCCGTATGGTTCACCAGCCTCTAGTTCAATTCCCTTGTCCACATAAAGACCATAGGGCTCAACCATGTTCACCAAGGGTTCTAAATCCTTTTCAGCCAGCCCTTCGGTAATGAGAATCACATCAAATCGTAATCGAAGCTTTGGCTGAGGTTTATCTTCTTCAGGAACAGGTAACTTGGCCCGTTCTGTTTCCGTCAAGACCTCTATAAAATCAGAAATTTCTTGCGTCGGCGTCCAATACCAGTCGAGATCCTCCGGAAGTTGTTCCAAGCTCTCAGCCCAGGACTGAGAGCCAATTTGTAATACTTTCATAGCTAATGATCCTTATTCAAGAGTTGCTGCCACTGTGCGAGAATCCGACCACTGGTGTAGTCAGCCATTTTTTGGACCGTGTAAACCAAAGAACGATTCCAATTGGCCAATCCTTCCAGATAATAGCGAAGGGCCATTTCTAAATCTGCTTCAGGACTCAAGACCCAGCCATTTTTCTCATGGCTGACAAAGTCTGTTTCTACACGGTTAATCTGAGGTACACCGGCTGAGATACTCGCAATTTGCGTATACAGATCCGGTTCTGTCCCAAGATCCAGTAGTAGCCGTGTGGAATCCAGAGCAGTGATGATTTCATTTTCATTGGTGAAGAGATGAAAGGTAACTCGAGATAATTCCATAACCTCATCCTCTTCAAGTTGGTTTTCATTTCCTGTATCCACAACTTGGAAGAAATCATCTGGGGCATACTTTTCGTGGATGTGGCTGGTAATCCAGTCTTCCCAGTTCTTAAAATTCAGATTGCGGTCAAAGGAGACCATGAATAGGTTCACATCCTCATGACGAGCCATAAAGTCCAAGAGTGTTCCCAGAATTTCACAGATTTCCGAAGAATCCAAGTTGTCAATGTAGAAATAAATCACTTGTTCTTTCAGCATCTGACTGTGACCCAGTCGTAACCGGGTGTCATAGGGGGATACCCGCAGGAGCTCTTTTTCTTGCTGTCCGGCAGCTTGCATGAGCTGGCGCAGTTCTTCTTCTTGTTTTTTCTGATCTACAACCAACAAATTCGCTTGCTTCAACAAACGTTGGCTGGATTCGGTCAGATTCAAAGGATAGCGCTCCCCAAAGAATGAAAAGACCTTCTTCTGATTGAGAAAGACGTCCAGCAGGAGGTCATTGTGCTGCTCATGGCTAGCCACAACCAAGGTATCTTCCGGTTGCATCTCCTGCTGATGCAACAAAAGTAGGCGCTCCCGTAATAGATCCGGCCAATCCCCATAATAGCGCTGCTGGAAACTGTGATCAGCATCGGAATTGACTTCGATACGACCTAGTTGGTGGGGCTTCAAGTGTTCCCGCACCTGCCAAATCCCACTCTCATTGAGATAATCCTGGTGCAACTCCCGCCCCTGTTCATCAAAGTAGAGAATAGAGGAAAGAAAACCCCGATCATCAAAGAGATATTGCTTCCGAATACGTCCATCCTCTATGAATTCAATGTAGAAGAGATTCCCATCTTGGGCAAAATGGATAGTGGCTAGGTCCTTCTTCCCTTGTCTTGCTAGTACAGCAAAAGGACTATAGAGAAACTGCACATTCTCGGGCCAATTCAAGTCCTTAAAGTTTAGTGGATGTACATCCAGTCTAGAGATATTTTGAATGTCATCAAAAAATGACCAATAAGGTGTTTGCAGCAAGCCCTGCTTATGCAGAAAATATCGAAACTGTGGTTGGTAGTTGAGAACCATCAAACGAACTTCTTCTTCCGCCTGATGGAACATCTTCATTTGATTGACCGTGTCATCAAACGTCATCCGCTCCAAAATCCGAAACCAGAGCTGGGTGTTATGGTACCACGGGCGACCCTGATTGTACCAAGAGGGTACGAAATAAAACATGAACGACTCCTATCTACTAGAATCTTTTAGTTTACTTTTAGTACAAGGCAGCGAGTCGTAGACAGTACTTAAGTACGGCAAGACGAGCTAACACAGTATTAAAAGATAAACTAAAAGTGTATAATACTCATTGCATTTCAAAATCTGACTTTGTCAGCCTCTTTGATGAACTTATTGATTGCGTGCCTTGCACGCTTCATTGACAAGGTTCAACAGGTCTCCCAGACCTGTTGAACTATCATCAGCTGTCCTCATCATTTTTTTTTTGAAATTCCGCGAGTATTCTGTTTTTGAAATGAGTTAAGTATAAATGACATTTTTATACTGCTTCCAACTTTGAATAGTGTTGACCTGTTCGATCACCCCTAGCAAAAGACTGGATACGATATAAGCATTATTTATCAAAAGGGCAATGCTAACACTACCGTCTGGAGCCCCTTGAGCAACCAAGAAAATCAGTGGCAAGCCCCCGATGAGCATAACCGTTAAAGCCCCAAATTGAGCGAGACTATTGACTTTACGCTGGACAAAATCTTTTGTGTCCTTACCTGGTCGAACTCCTTCAATATAATCCCCGTTGTTACGCATATTTTTGGCAATATCATAGGAATCATAATTGTAGTAGGCAAATCCGATGGATAGGACATAAAGTAGCGTGATATAAAATAGCGCTCCACTTAATTGAGTCAAACTTAAACCAGAGGCTACTTCTTTTAAGGTCTCATTCTCAGGATAAAAATACCGCAAACCGTTTAAAAGATAAGCAGGTAACATCATCAAAGTCATCCCATACATAAAAGGCATAGCTCCTGCAGGCGTAACCCGAATCGGCAAGTAACTCTTCTGGTTATAGGAAGTATGAATCCCCACACGCTTAATAGGAATCCGGTACTCTCCCCGATAGAGGATAACTGTCAGTAGAACCAGCAAGGTATAGGCAACTATAAACAAGGCGATCTGCCCCAATAAATCCATCGTAAAACCAGACTGCTCCGAAATGAAGCCAACACCATTTTCAATAAAGGATAAAATCATATTGGCCAAGATCATAATCGTCATCCCGCCCAAACCACGAGACGCATTCATATTCCCTAACCATATCAGGACCACCGATCCCGAGACCAGGATTAGCATGGTAAAGAAGAGAGCAATCCCTTCACCTCTAATACCGATTAAATCCATCTCAATCAAGTTGGCGGATGCCGTCAAACCAAAAGCCTGAATCGCAGCAATCACCAAAGTCAACATCATGCGATAGCGGTAAACTTGAACTTGAGTTTGATTTTTAAATAGATTGAAAACCGTGAAGAAACGCCAGATAATAACAGTGGTCATCCAAGGACTCAGTCCCAGTGAAAATAGCGTCATGCTGCTGATACGAGCCCCTGTCACTGTTGCTAAATTGTTCAAGAGGTTACTATTGACAAAATTCTGAACCAATTCTTGATTCACGGCAGCTGTTGGAACGGGTAAAAACCGTCCAATTATATAGACCATTACAATCACCAAGGTCCAGCCAATTTTTCGAAGCAATAAACTACTCGCCCATTTTTTTCTAATATTCAACATGGTAGATTCCGTTCTTGATTTTCCTTTAGATAAAAGTATATCATGCCCTCTAAGATATTTGTAGAGTTAGGGATAAATGAGTAAGAGGCTGGGAACAGGCCCAGCCTCTCTTACCTTACGTTCTTTATCAGTGATTAAAGAGCGCTGACGAATCATTAGACTTTCTGCAAAACGGTGATGGAACTTGAGATTCATCGGAGTTATAGTCTTTTAGTTTATCTTTTATTACTGTGTTAGCTCGTCTTGCCGTACTTCAGTACTGTCTACGACTCGCTGCCTTGTACTAAAAGTAAACTAAAAGACTCTATCACTTGAAAAAAGACTGAGTCACAAGATATTTCAGTGTGGCTATGCGATATTTCCTGCTGAAAAATGGGATCAAATACATTAGTTCCGCAGAAAGTCTATTATAGTTTTGTGCCTGGAGGTCTTATACTCATTGCATTTCAAGATCTGACTTTGTCAAGACTCTTTGATGAACTTATTGCTTGAGGTTGGGACAAACGTCTCAACCTCCCTATTTTATACTCATTACATTTCAAAATCTGAATGTGTTAATCCTCTTCGCCGAACCCTAAGTTCTGTCTTCATCGGATTGCCTTTTCAGATTTCGAACTGTTTCGAGTATTAGTTAGCGAATTCACTGTGACGCAGTGGTTGATTAGTACTTTCGTTCGCCTTTATTGAGAGAACCGTTCATGTTCTCTTATCCAGATACTCAAAGAGTCAATTCCTGACTCTTTGACCTCCGAAAATAACCGAATCAACATTGACATGAACTTCGTTCCTTTCATTTAGAAACTCTAAAGGCATTCAACATGCCTTTAGACCGGAGGTGGGTACTAACAGTCTGGGAAGAGACTGTTAGTACTTGAGCCCTAAATATGGAAAGCGAAAACAGTCTGGGAAGAGACTGTTTGAACCCGAGCCTAACAATAAAAGAGCGAGGTCGGTTTGGGGAGAAACCGTTTCAGCTTACAACTTGAAACAAAGACTTGTAACGAACGATTTTATTTGTAAAATCGTTCTGTCTCACTCTCCTAAGCAAAAATATTCAAACGGTCTCCCAGATCTGTTGAACTCTCTACATCGTCTTTCTTCGTCATTTTTTTGACATTCCGCGAGTATTCTAATTTTGAAATTGGTTAAGTATTAGGACCATTTTTCAAGGATCTTTAATAGATTGACACACTTCTTGTATTCCTGCATATGACCGGCTTCTAATAGCACATCTCGATGCAGTTGCAGACGCCATCGGTAGGCCCTCAATTCCTCCTGAATATCAAACCCAATCATGGAAAGAATGGTCACGCGCTCCTGAATGCTTTTCAAGGGGAAAACGTGAACGGCATCCACCGTTCTGGTGACAGAGCTCGACCGCTTGCGATGATAATAAATGGCCGCATGACTGTAGACAATCTTTTCTGCCAACAAGTACAACTGCCAGGTCGTGTAATCATCTTCCACTTTTTCATTTTCAGGATAGGAAATATCTTCAAACAACTCTGCTTTATAAAGTTTGGACCACGGAACCGTAAAGCTTTGACTAAAACCAAAGCGTCCATCGTATTGGTAGCGGAACCATTCAGCTGGAGTATAGGTCTCACGGAAGTAATCCTCTGCCTGTAGGTGGAAGCGAAAAGCACTTTGACTGTCATCAAACTCGGTAAAATTAGCGATGGAGATATCCGCATCCGCCTCTTTAAGCGCTCGATAAAGAAACTCGATATGGGTTTCTTCCAACCAGTCATCATTATCCACAAAGAGAACGTAGCTCCCTGTTATTAAAGGAAGGGCTGTATTACGGGCAGCCCCCACACCACCACCGCCGAGTTTTTTGTGGATGACCCGCACGCGATCATCCTTGGCCCGATATTGCTCACAGACTAGGGCTGACCCATCGGTTGAGCCATCATTGATGAGCAGGATTTCTAAGTTGCTATAAGTTTGATGGACGATACTGTCCAAACACGGGACCAAATAGGGTCCTGCATTAAAAACTGGAACAATAACCGTTACCTTTTCCATCTAGCCCTCCTTTCGATGATGACGGATCAAATCCAACTTATTGGAAATTTGCTGAAAGAGCTCGACCTGCCCAGAATAGAGCGCATCCGCCTGGCATTTTTCCAAGCGTTTCACATAAGATTCCAGATGCTCCGTCACATCATAGCCTAGTGCGACCAACAATGCCAACCGTTCTTCCGCAATCGAAATCATACTGGTAATATCCTCCTGCATCCCATTACGCGACAAACCGGCTGGACTCTGAGAGTAATAATAAAGAGGTTGGTTGATAAAGCTAATCCGGTGCGCCTTGAGATAAACCTTGTAAATGGTCGCATCGTCCTCTCGCAAACGGCCAACTGGATACTGCAAACCATCCCAAAGACTCCGCTTAAACAACTTCATGGGTGAGAAAGTGAAGACCAGGTGCAAATTATTGGCCCCACTACTCTCCTTGCGCAACCATTCCTGAACGGTATAGGCTTCTTCGAAATACATTTCCGATGTAATGGAAAAAAGAAAAGCCTGGCGTTCTTCATTAAAAGACGTAAAGTTACAGATTGAAATATCTGCGTCATTTTTAACCAAGGACCGGTATAAGAGTTCCAAATAAGTGTCCTCGACAAAATCGTCAGAATCGATAAAGGTCACGTATTCTCCCTGAGCCACCTGAAGTCCTCGATTCCTAGCAGCCGAAGGCCCCTGGTTTTCTTGGTGAATCAAGCGCACCCGTGAATCCTGAGTCACATAGTCCTGGCAGATAAGAGCACTGCCATCTGTAGACCCGTCATTGACCAAGATTACTTCGAAATGACGATAGGTCTGTTTCAAAATCGAATCCATACAGCGGCGGAGATAAGAAGATACATTATAGACTGGAATGATGATGGAAATCAATCCTTCCTGTGTATCTTTCTCAACCGTTTGTTCTTGCATAAGCCCTTCTTTCTCCTTCTCTAATCCGATGCGAGCCACAACCTGACTAGCATAGACACCATCTTCTTCTAGTTCAATCCCCTCATCATAATTAAATTCTGCTGTGTGTTTATGCCCTAGCTTGACCTTGTGCTGGACCCCCATTTGAAACCATTCATATTCTGAGTCAATATGGCCCAAATCAATAGCCTGGTGCCCTCGCTCCTGAAGGTCGCGGGCCAACACTTTTGCGGTTGGTCCCAGCATCAACAAAATCAAGCGATTTTCCGCATGAGCCAGGATTGTCTCAAGAATCGACTCATAGTGACGAAAGGCATGACGGGAGGGGCAGATAATCCGCTGTAGGGAAGCAGCACCTGCAAAGAGATCGTTACCGACTCCGGAACGGGACATTTCCCCTTCCACGATTAACAAGTCTCGCCCTTTCCACAGGTCCTTTAAGGCTGCAAAGGAAGAAGCCGCTTGCCCTTTATCCAACAAATCAATATAAGGACGGGAGATAAAGGTCGATCCATACCAGGGAGATTGGCAATGCTCCTCATAAAATGCCTGGTAGCGATTAAAATGTTGCTTCCAGAAGTAAACCGCGTTCTGATTGTAACGCTCTCTGTTGTCGAAGACATCCGGCAAACAGACCAACAAGTCCGGTCCTGAGGGCGTCTCGAGAATCTCCAGCAGGGCCTGCGCCAAAACCGGATCATACTCTTGATAAGGAATACTGGAACCTGTCATTAAATCTACTTCCCCATCTCCAAAACGAGCGACAGAGGGATTGTGCGCTTGGATAAACTCCAGGCTCTCCAAAATGGGACGAACACGAATATCTTGCAGTGCGACCATTAGAGACCTCCTTTGTTTAGAGCTTGGAAAACCGACACGGTCAAGAGGCGACGACTGAAGTAACCTTGACGGAGTAGAGGATTAAAACTTCGTACCCGCTCCACCATGGTTTGATACTCTGCCTCATTCATAGCCTCAATCTTGGCCACAGCCTCATCCATGGACTCAACCACAAAACCAAGACCGTTCGCCTCAATGATTTCCTGATTGGCAATCCCCTTTTGCACAATAACGGGAATTCCAGCTGCTAAAAAGGTCCCCAATTTATAAGGGCAATATAGAGTCTGATACTCTTTATCATGGTCATCCATCCAAACCAGGCCGAAGCCCCCCTCTGATAATTCCATCAAAAGACGAGTATCTGGCAGATAGCCACGATGGTTGACCGTAGGCGGCAGGTCCACCTGTTTCCATGTGTAGAGATGTAAAGGTAGCTCATAGGACCAGTCCTTAACAAAACTGAAACGATCCGGTGATCCCGGAAAATGTATTTCTTTCTTAAAAGCAGCTTCCGCCTGAGGGACATCGGTCGGGTGATCCCACATTCCCTGAATCAACGTTTTTTCCACCGTAAGCCCTACTTCTCGCAGAACCGTCAACATCCTCTGACTTGGCGCTACAATAACATCCGCCTTGTTGTAATACTCAATTGTTCGGTCCATAAGATAGTAATTTCCCGCAAACATCAGGGGGACCACATCATGAATAAAAATAACAATTTTAATCTGATAGGCCTTGAGTTTATTCATCAAGCGTACATCAAAATCCGTCGTATTCCAAGTTGGCGTTTGAAAGATGACCACATCCCCGTGCCGAAGACCTGCCACAATTCCATCCAAACGCTTGGACAATTCCACCTCAGTATCGGCATGCATATTGTAGGCATAAATCCCTAGCTCTCGATAACCCAAGCTCGTGGCAATGTCCGTTACCATATTTTGGGCAATCTGGGCCGTACTTTGCGCCGCTTGCCCATTCAGGTTTGTAATATAAACTCTCATTTATTGTATTTTTCCAATAGTTTTAATGTAAACTCTAAATTCTTATAGGCCTGCATCTGACCGGAACGAATCCTATCGTCACGATTGAGTTGCGCCCGCCATTTAAAAGCGGCTATTTCCTGCGAAAGGTCGAAACCCAGAATAGATAAAAGGGCAAGTCGCTCCAAGACCGGTTCTTCGGAAAAGACCTCTACACGCTCACTAATCTGGGTCATGCTGGTCGCATTGACACGGTAGATGAGGCTAGAACGGTGCATGTAGGCAATTTTGTCACTCATGAGGTAAAGTTTCCATGTTGTCCGATCGTCCTCACCAAAACCACCTGTATAATAAGTGACAGTCTGAAACAAGGAGCGTTTGTAAAGCTTGCCCCAAGGCACTGTGAAACAAAGGCTCAAATTGTGAGGTTGGCCATACTGGTAGCGGAACCATTCCTCCGGTGTCAATTCCATCTCATAGTAATCCGCATCAGTAATGTGGATTTCGTAACGCTGATCTTCCATGTGGAATCGCGTAAAATTGGCAATGGAGATGTCAGCTCCCGTCCGTTCTAGGAGTTCTACCAAATCTTCAATGTGATTGGGATCCATCCAATCATCGGCATCGATAAAGACGACATAGTCCCCTCTTGCCATGTCCAAGGCTGTGTTTCGCGCAGCCCCGATCCCTTCCTTGTGAGATTTATGGAAAACCTTAACACGGGAATCCTGCAACTTCAACTGCTCAATCAGCAGACCAGATGAATCGGTAGACCCGTCATTAATCAGAATGATTTCCAAATCTTGATACGATTGGTTCAAGACACTTTCGACACAATCCCGAAGATACTGTTCAGCGTTATAAACCGGTATCAACACACTAACAGTTCGCATCGACTTCTCTCACTTTCCCTGGGCAATAAAAGCCTTAATTTCTTCTGGTGACAAGGACGAATCACAGACTACCCGAACCTGCTTGTCCTTGGCTACTAGAAGACCAGGCACAGTAACAATCTGATACTGAGCGCGAAAGGCTTGAAGGGCTCCCAAATCTTCCGGATTCTCGCTATTCAAAAAAGCCACTTCTAAGCCTAACTCCGCTTGAACCTGAGCCAACTTGGGCGCAAATAACCGAGAGTAAGGACACGTAGCCCGACCAACAAAAAGAACCAGCTCTTCGCCCGATTCGATCCGCTCCTCAACATCCTTTGTGAGCACCAATTCAAAAGGTGCAATTGCTTGATAAAAATCCATGGTATCTCCTTTATAACTAAACGCTAACTCGAAACCTCTACTCAGAAATACTCCTTTACAGGAACCTGAGAAGGTCTAATAACTCTCATACTCATTATACTCTTTTAGTTTATCTTTTGTTACTGTGTTAGCTCGTCTTGCCGTACTTATTTGAAACTTTCTTCGAAAGTTTTATCGGCAAGCTCAAAATCTCAGAAGGAGATTTTGAGCTATCTGCGACTTGCTGCCTTGTACTAAAAGCAAACTAAAAGACTATACTATTCAAAATCTGAAAGCTTTTTCTCGCTTCACCAAGCCCTTTGTTTTGCTTACAATGGGTCACTTCTTCAATTTCGAATCATTTCGAGTACAACTTCTTTTGTTCTATTTTAATGGATGAACCTCTAAAATTCAAGGCAGGGACTCTCTTCTATGAAAAAACACAGAGGTCCTCCCAATGTCATTAAGTTAAGACCTAGAATTTAGAATAAGACCACATTTGAAAGCTCATAATTACATCAGACTTTCAAATGTGGTCTTTTTGTGCACGCCAAATAAAGGTTTTTGTGACCTTTTTTAAAAATTATGATACTCTATAGGTGAAACTTACTAC
>NZ_JAEMED010000035.1 GCF_016458205.1 Streptococcus sp. 121
ACAAACTGGCTAATGAGACGTGCTTCATGAGTTTCAGGGATATCCCAAGCAATAGATAGGTCAAGGCTGAGTTGATTTGTGTTATACTGTTTATACATTTTATTTCTTTCTAGTTATTTTGTGGTTATTATAATTATAAAGCATAAAATGAAAAAGGAGCAACTCTATTCTGGAATTGCTCACTTTTTTTATTTCTATAAGCTAGTTTTTGCCCAGCCTCTGCTTTCTTTTTCTCAGAATACATGTAAACGCTTGCACCTATAAAACCATTGTGATATACTAAACATATGAAAACGGGAATTCTCCCTAAGAATAAGGAGGCTTTTATGAAAGCAGTTGTTGTTAATTCAGAAGGTACGGGTGTTGAAGTTGTGGAAAAAGAGTTTCGTCCCATCGAAGTCGGTGAAGCTCTTGTTGAAATAGAATACTGTGGTGTCTGTCACACAGACCTGCACGTAGCTCATGGAGATTTTGGAAAAGTTCCTGGACGTGTTCTAGGTCATGAAGGAATTGGGATTGTTAAAGAAGTCGCTCCAGATGTTACTAGTCTCAAAGTTGGCGATCGCGTCAGCGTTGCCTGGTTCTTCCAAGGTTGTGGAACTTGTGAATACTGTACGACTGGACGTGAAACCCTTTGTCGTGATGTCAAAAATGCTGGTTACTCTGTAGATGGCGGTATGGCCCAACAATGTATTGTTACAGCAGACTATGCTGTGAAAGTCCCTGACAACCTTGACCCCGCCCAAGCATCTTCTATCACTTGTGCGGGTGTAACAACTTATAAAGCGATTAAAGAAGCCGATATTCAGCCTGGTCAATGGGTGGTTGTCTACGGTGCCGGTGGTCTTGGGAATCTTGCCATTCAATATGCCAAAAAAGTTTTCAACGCTCATGTTATCGCAGTTGATATTAACCAAGACAAATTAGACTTAGCTCTTGAATCAGGTGCGGATGTTAGTCTAAATGGGCTTGAAATCGAAGATATGGCTGCTAAAATCATGGAAATCACAGGCATTGGAGCTCATGCTGCTGTCGTTACTGCGGTTTCCAAGGTAGCCTTTAACCAAGCCGTTGATTCCGTAAGACCTGCTGGAAGCATCGTTGCAGTTGGACTCCCATCTGAATACATGGACCTCAGCATTGTTAAACTTGTCTTGGACGGTATTAAAGTTGTTGGTTCCTTGGTTGGAACTCGGAAAGACTTAGAAGAAGCCTTCCAGTTTGGAGCTGAAGGTTTGGTAGTACCAGTTGTTCAACTTCGCCCTGTCGACGAAGCTCCTGCTGTCTTTGACGAGATGGAAGCAGGTACCATTCAAGGCCGTATGGTGTTAGACTTCAAAAACGCTTAATCATACTCTTTGAAAATCAAATTTAAACGTTGTCAGGTCTGACAGTCTGGAAGACTGTCAGAGATTCTAGTTGAAAAAACGAAGTTTTTGTCAACTTTGCCGTACTTATTTGAAACTTTCTCCGAAAGTTTTATCAGTAAACTCAAAACCTCTCCCAGAGATTTTGAGCTGTCTGCGGCTCACTTCCTAGTTTAATTTTTGATTTTCATTGAGTATCACTTAACCGAAGGTAGAGCAGGGTGCTCTACCTTTTTGTTGTGGTTTTTTTGGATGTCTATGGTTTTTTTGAAAGAGCTTGACATTTTCTTGAAATCGCTTTACAATAAGATGGCTTAAAGATTTCTTAAGGATTTAAGTCGCAAATATTTTTTAGGAGGAGACCAATAATGAGTATTGGAATCATTATTGCCAGCCACGGTGAATTCGCTGCCGGCATTCACCAATCTGGATCCATGATCTTTGGAGATCAGGAGAAAGTCCAGGTTGTGACCTTTATGCCAAGTGAAGGGCCAGACGACTTGTATGCCAAGTTTAATGACGCTGTGGCCGCGTTTGACGCAGAGGATGAAGTCCTTGTCCTAGCAGACCTTTGGAGTGGATCCCCCTTCAACCAAGCTAGCCGCGTCATGGGTGAAAACCCTGAGCGCAAGTTTGCCATCATCACTGGTTTGAACTTGCCAATGTTAATCCAGGCCTATACAGAACGGATGATGGATGCATCTGCAGGTGTTGAGGCCGTTGCTGCTAATATCATCAAGGAAGCGAAAGATGGTATTAAAGCTTTACCAGAAGAGCTTAATCCTGCTGATGAAGCTGCACCTGCTGCAGAGGGACCAATTGCCCAAGCAGCGATTCCAGAAGGAACTGTGATCGGCGACGGGAAATTGAAAATCAACTTAGCTCGGATTGATACACGCTTGCTACACGGACAGGTTGCGACTGGATGGACGCCAGACTCAAAAGCAGACCGTATCATCGTTGCATCTGATTCTGTTTCCCAAGATGAGCTTCGGAAAGAATTGATCAAACAAGCGGCACCTGGTAATGTCAAAGCCAATGTTGTCCCAATTCAAAAATTGATTGATGTTTCTAAAGATCCTCGTTTCGGAGATACCCACGCACTTATCTTATTTGAAACTCCACAAGATGCCCTACGTGCCATCGAGGGTGGTGTACCAATCAAGACCTTGAATGTTGGGTCGATGGCTCACTCAACCGGTAAGACAATGGTGAACAACGTTCTTTCTATGGATAAAGAAGACGTTGCAACCTTTGAAAAATTGCGTGACCTTGGCGTTGAATTCGACGTCCGTAAGGTTCCGAATGACTCTAAAAAAGATTTGTTTGACCTCATCTCTAAGGCCAACGTTCAATAACAATAGAAAGGACATAAAACATGTCATTGATTTCTGCAATTTTGGTTGTCCTTGTTGCCTTCTTAGCTGGACTTGAAGGTATCTTGGACCAATTCCAATTCCATCAACCACTTGTTGCTTGTACCTTGATCGGACTTGTAACTGGTAACCTCACAGCAGGTATTATCCTTGGTGGTTCTCTGCAAATGATCGCTCTTGGTTGGGCTAACATTGGTGCTGCGGTTGCACCCGATGCTGCCCTCGCTTCCGTTGCAGCTGCTATTATCCTCGTATTAGGTGGTGACACTTCTACACGTGGTATTGCTGTTGCTCAGGCTGTTGCGATTCCTCTTGCCGTAGCGGGTCTCTTCCTTACTATGTTGGTGCGTACTGCTTCTGTTGGTTTGGTCCACGGTGCTGACGCAGCTGCTAAAGAAGGGGATATTGCTAAAATGGAACGTTACCACTACATCGCCCTTCTTCTTCAAGGACTTCGGATTGCGGTTCCTGCAGCGCTTCTTCTTGCTATTCCAACTGAAGCCGTTCAGTCTGCTCTTGAAGCAATGCCAGCTTGGTTGTCTGACGGTATGGCGATCGGTGGTGGTATGGTTGTGGCCGTAGGTTATGCTATGGTTATCAACATGATGGCTACTCGCGAAGTATGGCCATTCTTCGCAATCGGTTTTGCTCTTGCCGCTGTTTCTGATTTGACTTTGATTGCCCTTGGTGCGATTGGGGTTGCTCTTGCCTTCATCTACTTGAACTTATCAAAACAAGGTGGTTCAGGAAACGGTGGCGGTGGTGCTGCTACTTCAACTGACCCAATCGGGGACATTCTTGAAGACTATTAAGAAAGGGGACTCACAACATGACTGAAAAGATTCAATTAAGTAAAAATGATCGTCAGAAAGTGTGGTTGCGCTCCACTTTCTTACAAGGTTCTTGGAACTATGAGCGGATGCAAAACTTGGGTTGGGCTTATTCTATGGTTCCAGCCATCAAACGTCTTTATACTTCAAAAGAAGATCGCTCTGCTGCTCTAGAGCGTCACATGGAATTCTTTAACACTCACCCATACGTAGCTTCTCCAATCCTTGGGGTAACCTTGGCCTTGGAAGAAGAACGTGCGCGTGGTGCTGAGATTGACGATGCTGCGATCCAAGGGGTTAAAATTGGTATGATGGGACCTTTGGCCGGTATCGGAGATCCAGTCTTCTGGTTCACTGTTCGTCCAATCCTTGGTGCCTTGGGAGCCTCTCTTGCCCTCTCAGGTAACATCATGGGACCAATCCTCTTCTTCGTACTTTGGAACCTAATTCGTATGGCTTTCCAATGGTATACACAAGAATTGGGTTACCGTGCTGGATCTGAAATCACTAAAAACATGTCTGGTGGTATCCTTCAAGACATCACTAAAGGAGCATCTATCCTTGGTATGTTTATCCTTGCCGTTCTGGTACAACGTTGGGTATCCATCAAGTTTGCCTTCAACGTTTCCGAAGTTCAACTAGATGAGAAAGCTTACATCCATTGGGATCAGCTTCCTGAAGGTTGGGAAGGTATCCAAGAAGCCTTCGCTCAAGTTGACGCAGGACTTTCTCAAACTCCAACTAAGGTAACAACCTTCCAACAAAACTTGGATAGCTTGATTCCTGGTTTGATGGGACTCCTCCTTACCTTCCTCTGCATGTGGTTGCTTAAGAAGAAAGTTTCTCCAATCACAATCATCTTGGCACTCTTTGTTGTCGGAATCCTTGCTCACGTAGCAGGTATCATGTAATGTTTCAAGGTGGGGCGACAAAGTCCCACCTTGTTTTTTTCAACATTCAATCAACTTCAAAACCAGAATACTCAAAGCAGTTTGAAATCTGACTCGAATTTTATAGTCTTTTAGTTTACTTTTAGTACAAGGCAGCGAGTCGTAGACAGTACTGAAGTACGGCAAGACGAGCTAACACAGTAATAAAAGATAAACTAAAAGAGTATAATTCAGGAATTGAGTTAACATTTATGCCTACATGATGTAAGTAAAACTTGTAAACCATAACGATATGCAGATTTTGAACTGAATAGAGTATAAAGGAGGAAATATGGTTCAATCCCTTAATACAAGCGTTGAATTCCAAACCAGAGGCCAATCCTATCTCGGAGTCGGCGGGCAGGTCGGAAATTTTTTGGTTGGTGATAAAGCCCTTGAATTCTATAGCGATCGGAATGTGCAAGATTTTATTCAAATGCCTTGGGAAAATATCCAAAGCATTGGAGCTAATGTTAGTCGTGGAAAGGTGAGTCGGCATTTTGAAGTCAAGACAGATTTAGGAAATTTCCGCTTCTCTTCCCCAGACTCCGGCCGGATCCTCAAAATCGCTCGTCAACACATCGGGAACGAGAAAGTCGTTCGTCTACCGACCTTGGTCCAATTGACCTGGAAAAAAATTCAGCAAGCGCTTGCCAAAAAGGGCTAGTTTGGATATAATGAAACAAACGGACAAGTAGTCTTATTTCTTCTTTTAGAGAGTCTGCGGTTGCTGCAAGCAGATAGAAGGGAAGGACGAAATTCTACCGTTGGATATAGTTTAGATAAGGAATCAAGGCACACGATGTGAAGTTGGATGGAACCGCGTTTCGACGCTCCAACACCAGCATTCGTGTGTTTTTTCATTAGAGGAGGTTTCTATGTTAGATTTAAAACAGGTTCGCAATGACTTTGCCGCAGCTCAGGCAAAATTGGCCACACGTGGAGTCGACGCTGCTATCTTAGATAAGATGAAAGAGTTAGACGAGCAACGTCGGGAACTCTTGGTTCAGGTTGAAGAAGAAAAAGCCAAACGCAATACCGTCTCTGCAGAAATTGCCCAAGCCAAACGCAACAACGAAAATGCGGATGACAAGATTGCAGCCATGCAAGCTTTGTCTGCCGAAATCAAAGAATTGGATGCCCGCTTAGCAACCATTGACCAGGAACTTCAGGACATTCTAGTAACCCTTCCCAACCTTCCACATGAGTCTGTTCCAGTTGGGGAAGATGAAGAAGACAATGTGGAAATTCGTCGCTGGGGTCAAGTGCCTGAATTTGACTTTGAGCCCAAAGCTCACTGGGACCTGGGAGAAGATCTAGGCATTTTGGACTGGGAACGTGGTGGGAAAGTGACTGGAGCTCGTTTCCTTTTCTACAAAGGACTCGGAGCACGTTTGGAGCGCGCACTTTACAACTTCATGTTGGACGAGCACTTGACAGAAGGCTACACTGAAGTGATTCCACCTTATATGGTCAACCACGATTCTATGTTTGGAACCGGTCAATATCCAAAATTCAAAGAGGATACCTTTGAATTGGCAGATACCAACTATGTCCTCATTCCAACTGCGGAAGTTCCCCTTACCAACTACTACCGTGGGGAAATCTTGGAAGCCAAAGACCTACCAATCTACTTCACTGCCATGAGTCCATCTTTCCGTTCTGAAGCCGGTTCAGCAGGACGCGACACCCGTGGTTTGATCCGCTTGCACCAATTCCATAAGGTCGAAATGGTTAAATTTGCCAAACCGGAAGAATCTTACCAAGAATTGGAAAAAATGACTCAAAACGCCGAGTCAATCCTCCAAAAACTTGGCTTGGCCTACCGTGTCTTGACCCTCTCAACTGGAGATATGGGCTTCTCAGCTGCAAAAACGTATGACTTGGAAGTTTGGATTCCAGCGCAAAACACTTACCGTGAAATCTCAAGCTGCTCCAACACCGAAGACTTCCAAGCACGCCGGGCACAAATCCGTTACCGGGATGAAGCAGATGGTAAGGTAAAACATGTCCATACGCTGAATGGATCAGGACTAGCCGTGGGTCGGACTGTTGCTGCTATCTTGGAAAATTACCAAAACGAAGATGGCTCTGTGACAATCCCTGAAGTTCTCCGTCCTTACATGGGTGGTGTTGAAAAAATTGAAGTTCCGTAAAGAAGCTGTTAGCTGGGCGAAAGCCCAGCTTTTTCAATCTCCATTAGACAAATTCCAGCTCTTTCTTTGGTATAATGATAACAATTGAAAAAATAGTAAGGATAGATTATGAAACTCATTTCATGGAATATTGATTCATTGAACGCCGCTCTGACTTCTGACTCAGCTCGGGCTCAATTGTCACAAGCAGTTTTGCAAACCCTAGTCGATGAAGATGCTGATATCATTGCCATTCAGGAAACTAAATTGTCTGCCAAGGGACCTACCAAAAAACATTTAGAAATTTTGGCTGACCTTTTCCCAGATTATGAAAACACCTGGCGTTCTTCTGTTGAACCAGCTCGTAAAGGATATGCTGGAACCATGTTCCTCTATAAAAAAGGACTGGATCCTGTCATCAGCTATCCAGAAATTGGTGCTCCTTCTACCATGGACTTAGAGGGCCGGATTATCACCCTTGAATTCCCAGAGTTCTATGTGACACAGGTCTACACCCCCAATGCAGGTGATGGCCTTAAACGCTTGGCAGAACGCCAAGTCTGGGATGCCTGCTACGCTGACTACCTAGCAAGCCTAGACAAAAACAAACCTGTTCTAGCAACCGGTGACTACAATGTAGCCCACAACGAGATCGACTTGGCTAACCCTGCCTCTAACCGCCGTTCCCCAGGCTTTACAGACGAGGAACGCCAAGGATTCACCAATCTCTTGGCCAAAGGTTTCACAGATACCTTCCGTCACCTCCATGGGATGATTCCAGATCACTATACCTGGTGGGCTCAACGCAGCCGAACCAGCAAAATCAATAACACCGGCTGGAGAATTGACTACTGGTTGGTTAGCAACCGTCTTGCGGATAAGGTGCAAGAATCCAGCATGATTGACTCTGGAGCTCGTCAGGACCACACTCCTATACTTTTAAAAATTGAACTCTAACAAAGAAGCACGAGTACTGAGACTCGTGCTTCTTTATGTCAAATTATTTATTTTCTATAACACTTATACTCAATAAATTTCAAAATCTGACGTTGTCAAGCCTCTTCGGTGAACTTCAGTTCTACCATCATCGGCTTTCCTAGTCATTTTTTTGAAATTTTTCGAGTATTCCAATTTTGAAGTTTGTCCAGGATTAACGAATTTCAAACATACTAAGCTTAGTAGTGAAGAAACCTTCGGCGAAAGATTTCCTCACTACTTTTTCTTTATGTTATACTCTTTTAGTTTATCTTTTATTACTGTGTTAGCTCGTCTTGCCGTACTTTAGTACTGCCTGCGACTCGCTGCCTTGTACTAAAAGCAAACTAAAAGACTATAAAGTAGAGGTTTCTTGTTAAATCGTACTAAATTTTGACATTTAATGCCGTAGCTCAGTATTTTCTGCGACTCACTTCTAAGGCTAAAATTGTGCTTTTCAGTGAGCATAAACTGTCTATTCTCTGCGAATCCCCAATTCTAAAAGATTCATCTGCAGATGACTTTCCTTTAAAGAATAAGTTTCCAATTGGTTGACAACTGACCGTAAATGATTCGCTTTTTCACTTGAAATCAGCCCATCACTTTCAAATTCATGAATGATTTTTCGTTCCAAATAATAAGCCGCAATTAGTTCCTTTGAATGGTATTGTCTGGTTCGCAATAAAACACGACTGACAAATCCACCATCCCCGATAATGGTTGCTTCTCGTAAACGATAATCTCTGTAGTAATGCAGGAGCTCCGTTGAGTAGACTCCTGACAACTCAGCCAAGGCATCCATCAACACTTCTGTATTGTTCAGATAAAGAATAGCCAATTGATCGCTCTCCTCCGCACTTAGCTGCGGCTGATTTCCAGCCAACCACTGGCGAGTATAGGATCCAAATGTCATGATTTCATGGACCAGCAGTCTAGCTACCCGGAAAAAAAATAGTAACAGAAATGTTAAACGGCTCATAACTGAGCGACTCACTTGCCCTTCCAATCTTCTTAAATAACGCTGGTAAACAAAGTAAGCACGTTCTGATAATTGTCCCGCTTCATAGGCCTGATCGAGACCATCATTTTCGACACTTAACGTTAACAGATTCAAATCTAACCATTGCTGTCGAATGGAACGCCCTTCATGCTCAATAATCAAAGAACCAATCCGATCATTATAATTATCAAGCACAGCATATAGAGCCTCCTTCTCCGTACTTTCTTGAATGTCTTGTTCAATTTGATTGATGACTGCATTAAGAACAGCTATCTCTGCAGCATAATCAATATCTTCCTCTGGCTGATCAGCTAGATAAGGTAAAACCAAAAGACCTGTCAAAAAACTGAAGAGCGTAACGCCAGCCACTATAAAGAGTAAACTCGGATAAGCAATTTTTAGATCTTGTGGTAAGAGAAGGATGGTCGCTATCGACATAGTTCCTTTGACTCCTGAAAACGTTAGGATGAAAATTTCCTTCCACTGGGAGGTCAAACTATCCTTTTTGATCCATGCACGAAGAGCATAATAGACAGTAATTCCTATAAAACGAAGGGCAAATAAAACAACTGTTAAAAGGACACTCAATCCTAAAAGAATCGCATTGTCATACAAGGGACTTCTGACAATTGGATCAAACATATAGACCAATTCAATTCCTAAAATAAGAAAGACAGCCCCATTTAACATGAAGTTCACTGCTTTCCAAACAGTGTCAAAGGTTTCTTCTATTTCCACCTCAAGTTGATTAAAGCGTTTCCTGCGATTA
Source organism: Streptococcus sp. 121 (assembly GCF_016458205.1). Taxonomy (GTDB): domain Bacteria; phylum Bacillota; class Bacilli; order Lactobacillales; family Streptococcaceae; genus Streptococcus. Next base: position 9,382 of record NZ_JAEMED010000035.1, read on the forward strand.
GACTTCAAAATTCCAGCCACAACAACTGCAATGATCCCTGAAACTTGTAGCTGATCCGCCAAATAAAAGGTCAGAAGTGGGAGGCTCAGTTCTAATAACAATTCTCCCGCCACATCAACAGCTTGGTAACGCATCAGTATCTTGTGGGTAATGAAATTCAAACCAGCCGCGAAGAAACCAACCACAATTCCTCCTGCAATTTGAACAAAAAGCGTACCTCCAGCTTGGGTTACAGAAAACATACCGGTTGTCCAAACCAGAATGGCCGTTTGATAAGAGACCAAACCACTTGCATCATTCAAGAGCCCCTCCCCCCTTAAGATATCCTCTGTCTTCTGCGAAAATCGGAATCGCTCGGCCAAGGACGAAAATGCAATCAGGTCAGTCGAGCCTAGGGCAGCACCTGTGGCTATCGCTACTGCCCACGGTACAACCACTAACTGGGTATGGATAACAGCTCCTAAAACAAGGGTCGTCAAAAAGATAAGGGGGAAAATTAAATAAAGGATGAAGCGCCAATGCCGGCCAATACTAGACACATCCGCCTCCTCCGACTCGCGAAAGGCTAGAGGACCAATGATCAAAGCCAGAAACACGTTCGTATCAAATTCAATTTGGTCTGAAAGCGTAAATAATCCAATGATGATCCCAAATACAATCTGTAGAAAAGGGACAGGTAATTGAGGGATAACCTTATTTAATGCATTTGATAACACTAATACCGATACAAAAATTAATAAAATCAGCAAGATTTCCATCTAGCGCGTTCCACCCTGACAAAGCTTCTGATAAAAATTTTTCTCTTTCGCCACCTTTTTAGCAGTTGGCTGATCATCCTGCCCATTAATTTGCAAGGCACATCGTTTCATCTCCAAACCTAAAACTCGTTTTTGTTGACGACGTAACTGGCGCTCATGACCTGCTTGGATAGCCTGATGATCATCCACACGAACATCTTGTAACCGTGCTCTATCTTTTAAAGCCTGCAAACGTTCTTCAATAAATTGCTTATCCATGTTTCTCTACTTTCTTTTCAATCATAATTAAAAAAGGGGGACAATTCCGCTGATTCAGGGTTCGGTATTCCAAAACGGTATAATCCTCTTGCGGCAGGTCTTGGACAAATGCCAAGAGTGCATCCTTTTCCTCTGTACCTCCTGGATGTCCCCAATAGACCATCATCGCAATCCGACCACCCGGAAGCAAGATATCACAGGCTGCCTTCACCGCTGCCAATGTCGTTTCTGGAAGGGTCACTAGACTCTTATCCGCTGACGGTAGATAACCCAAATTAAAAATCACCGCCTTAGCCTGATCCACATATTCTGCCAGATGCTCATGTCCCTTTAAGTGTAATTGAACATTGCTCTGACCAGCCTGTTCCAAACGCTGCTGGGTTTGAACCAAAGCTTGTTCCTGAATATCAAAAGCATGGACAAGACCGCTCCTTTGGGCTAGAAAGAGTGTGTCATGGCCATTCCCCATGGTTGCATCCACTGTGGTATCCTCTGGGCTAAGGACCTGAACCAGAAATTCATGGGCCATGTCTAAGGGTTTTAGTGGCATTTTTTCCTCCCCCATCTTTTTATGCTCATTAAATTTCAAATTCTGACCTTGTCAAGCCGATTCGGTGAACTTTCGTTCAACCTTCATCGTCTTTCCTAGTCATCTCTTTGAAATTTTTTGAGCATATCAGAATTAGTTAAGTACAAAGATGTTCCCATTATACCATTTTTCCCCAAAAAGAAAGCAAGCTAACGCATGAGCTACCTTGCTTGTTTGCCTGTGAAACGCCAACGAAAGCGAAGTCTTTGATAAGCGGGAAATTCTAAATATAATATTCCGAATCCTAGTAAAAGACTACCAATGACGTCGCTCGGGTAATGAACCCCTAGATAAACTCTGGAAAGGGGTAAGGCCAAAATCAAGAGAATCAGAGATCCTTGTAAAAAACGCCGAAGCCATCCTGCCTGAACATTTTGACTGACAATAATCAGCACAGAGCCGATCACCAAACTGGCTGCTAGAGCATGACCACTGGGGAAAGAAAACCCCTTCTCTGCAACTAGATGCTCAATACCAGGACGTGGTCTTTGATAGATATTTTTCAAGATAAGAACCAGTAAGCCAGTTAAAGCCAGGTTCCCTACTAAGAGGATTGCCTCGCTATAGTAACGTTTCCACAGAAGGAAGATTGTAGCCATGGCAACCCAGCCCATAATGACCGGCATATTCCCAATCTTGGTTAGACTGGTAAAGAAAGTCGTCAAAGCTGTGGGAAGATCACCACGAACAGCGGTTTGAATCCCACTATCAAAAGCCACCAAGTTTTGAGGATAGAAACGAACTGTATACCCCAAAATCACAAATAATAAGAGACAAAAACTCCCTCTCGTCCAGTAGCTTTGCTTATTCTGCATAGGCTTTCACCACCGGTTTCATGAGTGCCCAAATCAGACAAAAACTAAAGGTATAAGACACTCCAGCAATCAAATTGAAGGGGAGAACCATAGCTTGGAGATAGGTTCCAAGCCCAATGATAGCAGCAATATCAAATCCAGCAAAGCTAGCATACAGGGGAATGGCATAGAAATAGTTCATCCCAAGCATCACCACGGTTAGGGCTAGGGTTCCCAAGCCTCCAGCTAGAAAATACTGAACATAGGAATCCTTTTTACGCCAAACCATGGCTAACACCAACATAAAAGAGAAAATTCCGAGCATGTTCATAGGAAGCCCGATAACAGTCGAAATCCCTTGGTTATTCAATAAAAGCTTCAGTAACGAACGAAGCAAGAGAGCCAAGCTTGCCTGCTTCAGACCAAACAACTCCAATGCCACCAAAATGGGTAAAATACTTAAATCCAACTGCAAGAAATCTGCACCTGGAATAATGGGAATAGCAAAAAACATCAAAATAAAGGAAAGGGCAGCCAACACTGCCACGATTGTCAAGCGTTTAATTCGAGTCATGTCGTACCTATCTATTTAATCTTATCTTGTTCATAATGATGAACGGTTTCTAATCCAACAAAGTTCTGTTGGCGTAAAGCCTCGTAAACCACCATACAGACTGCATTGGAAACATTTAAACTACGGACATGGTCATCATTCATGGGAATCCGAATCGCCTGTTTCCGATAGTCCTGTAAGAAATCCGCAGGCAAGCCAGTATCTTCCCGTCCAAAAATAAAGTAAGCATCGTTCCCTGTCTGATAGTCCTTCTCAGCATAGGTCGCTTCTGCAAATTTGGTAACGGGATAGAGTGATTGATGACCATGTTGGCTCAAAAAATCCTCTAAAGATTCATAGTGAAAAATCTCCAACTGGTCCCAATAATCGAGCCCTGCACGTTTCATCTTTTTATCATCCAAAGGAAAACCCAAAGGATGGATTAAATGAAGGGGACTATTGGTTGCGGCACAGGTCCGAGCGATATTTCCTGTATTTTGTGGAATCTGAGGTTGGTATAAAACAATATGATTCAAGGAAAAGGTCCTTTCGAATAAAAAAAATAGCCACATTGTCCGGAGTCAAGCTCAGCGGGCAATGTGGTGCGCTCATCTGATTAACTTAGATCACAACAGGTCTGAGCTAAATCAATCAAATTACAGTCTTAGTATATACCAGGAACACCTTACCTGTCAAGCTTCTTGATTGTTTTTTTGAAAAAGACAAAGGAATCTGGAAGGGGATCCTCTCCCCCCTGTGACCAAGGGTGACAGGACAAGATTCGCTTACTGCCCAAATAGAGGCCCCATAGGCCATAAGCCTCTAGGGCTTGAATCATATAAGTAGAACAAGTGGGGCTATAGATACAGGAAGGTGGAAAAAGAGGCGAAATAAAGCGTTTGTAGCCCTTCACCAGAAGAATCAGAAGACGACTCATCGTCTTTTCTTCCCAGTCTGCTTAGGCGTTACCGCTAGGTTATGCAGTTGACTAATTTCTTTTTTGTTTAACCGTCGGAATTCGCCTGGCCGTAAACCTGCTACATCCAGATGACCGAAACGAGTTCGGGATAATTTGTCAACTTGAAGTCCAACCGCCTCAAACATCTTCTTAACCTGATGATTCCGGCCTTCATGAATGGTTAATTCCACAACGGAACGGTTTTTAACCGGGTCGACTTTTAAAATATTGTAGACTGCTGGTTTTGTTTTCTTTCCTTCAATGACAATACCTCTGGTTAACGGACGAAGGTTTTCCTTGGTAGCCAATCCTTTCACACGCGCTAGGTAAACCTTGTCAATTTCATTTCGAGGATGGATCATCTCATCTGTAAAATCACCATCATTGGTCAATAACAAAACACCACTAGTGTCCCAGTCCAAGCGGCCAACGGGATAAATCCGTTCCTTGACCCCACTAAAAAAATCAAGAACAGTTGCCCGGCCCTTGTCATCACTGACACTGGAAATAACTCCACGGGGTTTATTTAAAAGGTAGTAGACTTTTTCCTCATGATAAATCGGTTGACCTTCAACTTCTACACGGTCCCCTTTTTTCACAGTGGTAGCCAATTCCTTGACCACTTGGCCATTGATCGTTACCCGACCCTGCTTAATCAGCTCTTCTGCTTTGCGACGGCTGGCAACTCCAGCATGGGCTATGTATTTATTAATTCTCATTTTCTTCCTCAATCCTAAACAAGGACTTCTCTTGCTCTTCTTCTTCCTCTACTTGAATCTGAGGAAGATCTTCTAATTGATTCATCCCCATGTAGTCCAAAAAATAATCAGTGGTGCCATATAAATTTGGGCGCCCTAAGGTTTCCTTTTTACCAACCTCTTTGATTAAACCAAACCCTTGCAACTTGGTTAAGGCCCCGCTTGAGTTAACACCGCGAATAGCATCAATTTCAATGCGAGTGATTGGCTGACGGTAAGCAACAATGGAAAGCACCTCCAAGCTGGCCCGGGAAAGAGATTGCTGCATCGGTGTCTGTGCATAGGCTTCCAATAAAGAAGCATAGGCCGGCTTGGTCACCAGACGTAAGCTTCGCTTGGTCTCAATGACCGTCAAACTGGAATCAGGATTCTGGTCATAGGATTGGATTAAAGCCTTGATCAAGGGTTCGAGCTGAACTGGATCCACATCCAACATGGAGGCCAAATGGAAGCGATCGAGACCATCCTCACCAGCTGTAAATAAGAGGGCCTCCAAGGCCGCTAATTGACTCATGTTACCTGTCCTTCTATCCATATTTCATCAAAGGTCTCAGCCTGATGGAGACGAATTTCTTGGATTTTCACCAATTCCAAACAGGCTAAAAATTGTGTAATCATTTGGGAAAGCGATTCAGCCTGAACTAGAAGTTGGCTAAAGGCCAGTTTTCCCTTGGCTTGCTTCAAACCTTGGCGAACCTGATCCATGGAATCCTCAATCCGAAAATCATCCCGTTCTACCGTTGTATGCTGTCCCTGCCGTTTCTTTTTCTCCTGCCGTAGTAGATGCGAAAACGTCAAAAAGAGGTCCATGGAGGTGACGTCCTGATTGAGTTCCACAACTTCCGAAAGCAAAGGACTAGAGGGATGGCTATAATAGAGCGAGCGATCCTCATGCTGCCGGGCCAATTCCTGACTGGCTGCTTTAAAGTAGCGATAATCTTCCAATTGTTGAAGCAGGTTCTGTTCCATATCCTCCACTAGCTCGTCTTCCTCTTGACTTTGAATCTGGGGTAAGAGCTTCCGGCTTTTTAGTAAAATCAACTGACTGGCCATAACCATATACTCAGAAGCCACTTCCAAACGTAAGGCTTGGAGGGTTGACAGGTAGGCCAGATACTGTTCAATCACCTCTAACAAGGGAACATCATAAATATCCATTTGGTAGCGAGAGACGAGGTGCAAGAGCAAATCCAAGGGTCCCTCAAAATCTTTGATTTTTATTTCCATTTGCGGTATTTCTCAATACTGTGTAAGGAGCGCAGGCCTAGATTATCTGCAATCGTCAGCAAGTCCACTCCGGCTTTCAATTCTTTAAAAATATACTGCTCTCGTAAACTTTGAGGGGAGTGAGTTGTCAGCTCCTGCTCCTCCAAAAATGCTTTTATCTGTAAAAAAACCCACTGACGGGTATAGGGTTTCCCTTGATGTTCAAAGAGAAAGGTGCCTGGGCCTTCTTGGCCCAGGAGCTTTCTCAAGTTCTCTCCCACTTCCAGAACTCTGCGTTTACCGCTTTGTCCCACCTGCAAAAGACCAAGAGCAGGCTGTAAATCGGACTTCTTCAGCTGAATAATTTCAGTTGGCAAGAGCCCGGTTTCCAAAATCAGAGCTACCAAAAGCTGGCCTTGTGGATATTGGGTCTTTATCTGAAACAAATCCTTAGCCAACAAAGCCTGGTCAGGAGCACTCGGCTCCTCTTGACTTTTCAAAGGCGGCAAATCCAAACGGTAATAACGTTCGACATGTCCCTCTTGATAAAGAAAGAAGAGGAATTGGTTAATGGCGGATAGCTTTCGCCGCTGAGCCGTTACACTGAGATGACTCAAAGAGTCCCGGTAGACTTTAAGACCCAGATCATCTACCTTACCATTCAGGCTCCGCTCTAATTGCTTTAAATCCGATACATAGGCCGCCCTGGTATTGGTGGAAAGTCTTTTGCTTTCTAAAAAGGACTCAATCCAAGCTCTCATTTGGGACTCATTTCATAATGTTGGCCAAAATCATGGAGCAGGGCATTGGTTGCCTTGAGAATGGATTTACGAGCAATAATCCCTTCCAAAAGGCCCTCAGCATCTAAGACCGGTAGAAAGGACTCGTCCACCAACTTGTGAAAGACCTCTGTCAGGGTGTAACCCGGTCCCAGGGTAAGTCCATCTCTTTTGACCATATGCACAATGTCCATATTTTCCAGCTCTGCAGCTGACAGATTGTGTTGTATTTGATAGCTCAGGATATCCGTTAAAGAAATCGTTCCTACAAATTTACCGTGGTCTGTCACGACAGGAATCCGTGTATAGGTAATCTGACTTAGCAGTAGAATTACATGATCCACGTTATGGCTATCGATGACAACCGCCAGATTCGCAGCAGGCGTTAGAAAGGTGGACTCTTGGGCCTTCAAATAGTCCTCTAGGGGTTGTGCAATCATTTGATAGTAAACTCCTTGCTTAAGCTGGGGAAAAGCTGATGATCTCGTGTGTAGTAGTCCACACGAGCTTGATTGCCTTCAAGACGAATCACAGCATAGAGACGTTCCAAGATTGTCCCACGCGGCTGACTGACTGAACCTGGATTCAAATAAAGGATCCCATCTTCTTGATAAGCAGCAGGGATATGGAGATGCCCGTAAAGACAGATGCTGGCTCCTTCTTCTTGCGCCCAGTAGGCCAATTTATCCATGGTGAAATTGATATTTTGCAGATGGCCATGAGTTTGGACAATCTTGTGCCCATCCAAATCGACACTCAGACGATCCGGAAAAACTGCAAAAAAGTCCATATTTCCGGCAACAACATGGATACCGTCCCAAACTGAATCATCCACTTCCAATTCTGAATCTCCATTATGGAAAATCAAGTCTGCCTTATCTTGCCATTGTTCTTTGATGGCTTGTACAATACTGCGATCCCCATGAGAATCGCTCATAACAACTACTGTCCGTCTCTCCATGATGGAAATACCTCCACTAATTTCTGAACAGCTTGAGCCCTATGAGACTGCTGGTTTTTCTCCTCCATACTTAGCTGAGCAGACGTTATTCCAGTCTCACCTATGAGAAAGAGGGGATCATAACCGAACCCATTCTCTCCCTTAGGCTCAAAGGCAATGTAACCAGGCCAATCGGCCTCAACAACCAAAGACTCACGCCCCGGAGCAGCGACAACCAAGGTCGTATGGAACTGAGCTGAACGATTTTCCTTATCTAAAACCATGGCCATCTCATGTAATAATCTAGCATTATTTTCAGCATCCGTCGCATCTGGTCCAGCAAAACGGGCACTCCATACTCCTGGAAGCCCACCTAGGACATCTACTTTTAGGCCGGAATCATCCGCTAGAACCATAGTCCCTGTTAGTTCTGCAATTCCTTCTGCCTTCAGACGGGCATTGGCTTCAAAAGTCGTACCTGTCTCCACAATTTCTGGCAGATCTGGATAATCATTGAGATTTTCCACTCGGAAACCTAGTGGTTCGAAGATTTTCTTAAACTCCGCTGTTTTGCCCTCATTGCGCGTGGCAATCAAAAGGGGCTCTAATTCCGCTTGTCCCAGCACCTTATCCAACTCTTCCCCTCCTTCTGGTAGAACCACATGTAGCAGACGCCCTTCTTCCACAACCAACAGGGCAGCTCCTCGGCGCTCTAGGCTCAGATGACGGTTCTCACTGCGATTGATCAGGTCCACCATAAACTGTGCCAGCTTTTGAGCTGAAGACCATTGGAAAACTTGCACTTTAAAGCCATTTTTTTGAGACAAATTTTGAAAAGGGGCTAGGAAATGGTAAACCTGATCTTCCTGATCAAAAGCGAAACTTAAGTGAGGTCCGTCAGACACCTGTGCGACGTACCAGTCTTGTCCATCTCGAAATTCTACTAGTTCTTGTTTCATAAATCTATATGCTCCACTCGTACTTCTTCTTCTAGCCAGGTCTGGGCTAGCTGGGTAAAGGCAGCCGCATCTCCCGTCGTATAAAAGGCGTGTTGCTGCTGTTCCAAATTACGTCCACGATTGATTTCAAAATAATTCAAGAGGACCGAAATATCCCGAACACACTCAGCGCCACTATCAATCAAGGTGACCTCAGGACCCAAGGCATTTTGAATGACTGGCCGTAGCAAGGGATAATGGGTACATCCCAAAATCAAGGTTGAAACCTGTCCCTGAAAATCTTTTAACTGATCATACACAACCTTTTTAGCCAGACTAGAGTGAAGCTCATTCGCTTCGACTAGGGGCACGAAAGGTGGACAGGCCTGACTTATGACTTGGGCATTGGGATCCAAGGACTGAATCTTTTGGCGGTAAATATCCGAGGCGACGGTCATTTCTGTCGCAATGACACCAATCTTTCCTTTATGATTGACTTTAAGAGCTGCAGAAGCACCTGGAAGAATAACACCAAGCACTGGAATATCCAACGCTTCTTTGATTTCCTCCCAGGCCACAGCTGTTGCCGTATTACAGGCAATGACAATCATTTTGACATTTTTAGCCTGCAAAAAACGAACCAGTTCCCAAGTATATTCTCGAATTTCTTCAGCTGCCCGAGGGCCATACGGAGCTCGGGCAGAGTCTCCTATATAAATAACTTCTTCATGGGGTAGTTGGCGTCGGAGCTCTTTTACAACGGTCAAACCACCGACTCCTGAATCCAAGAAGCCAATTGGACGATTATCCATGCCATCCTCCTTTTATCTAGCCCAGTGGCCAATATTGCTGTAACCACCCTAGAAAAAACGAGAAGGCCGAGACTTTTGTCTCAGCCTCGCTTGTTTATTTCTTGGCTTGTTTCTTTTGTTGGTTGACAATTTGTTGATAAACTTGATTGACACGCGCCTCGCTTGGTTTTTGTCCCATTTGCCCCATCATGACACGCAGGGCATCCTTATTCAAACGAGGGTATTGAGCAATTTCTTGCTCGAATTGACGGCGAGACAAATAAATTCCAAGTGCTACACCAGCAATAAAGAAAACAACGATTAATAGTATTCCTAACCAAAGAGGCATAATTCAATTCCTTCCACTTTCATACATTTCTCCTTATTATACCAAAGCCTAGCCTCTTTTTCAAAAAGAAAAAAACCTCCAAGCAAAACTTGGAGGAATCAACCTTAATCGCGATTAGCCGCAAAAATGCGGAGGATACTCAAGAAAAGGTTGATAAAGTTCAAGTATAGGCTGAGAGCCATGGAAATAGCCCAACCGTTGGAAACTTGTCCGCCTGATTGCTGGTAGGCTTGACGAATCCGTTGGTTGTCATAAGCAGTTAAGCCTGCAAAAATCACAACCATCACAATACTCATGATGTAGGACAAGCCTGCACTACGTAAGAAAATATTAATCAAACTAGCAATTAAAACTCCGAATAAGACCATGCGAAAAGCATGAGCCATACCAGACAAATCCCGCTTGCTAACAAGACCAACCACTGCCATAGCAAAGAAGGTCAGTGTAGCGGTCAAGAAGGCCGCAAACACATCCGTTTGGCTGTAAGCTGCTAGGATAAAGCTGAGGGTGAAGCCGTTTAGGGCTGAATAGAAAAGGAAAAGTGGCATGGCCATTGGATTATTTTTCCAAGCGGTTGTTGAAACTGAATAAACAAGAGCCAACTCAATAAAAGAGGCAGCATAGTAAACCCAAGAATGGTTGACCATAATATTTATCATGGTTGCTTGGAAAACATAAAGCAACAGACCAGAAACGAGAGCTGAAATACCAAGCCCCATCCCCATATAACCATAAACTTTAGCGAAAAAACGATTTAAACCAGTATCGGTTTGCGACATGATTGGTTGCATAAAAAACTCCTTTAGCTATTTTTTAAATGAAACAAGAGAATACCAGCAGCGATGGCCACATTTAGACTCTCTGCCTGACCTGACATAGGAATATGAACGGTTTGATCCGCCAACGAATGAGCTAGACCAGAAGCCCCTTGCCCTTCATTCCCCATTAAGAGGATGAGCTGCTCCATAGGAGCTAAGTCCAGGTAAGACTGCGACCGATCCTTTAGACTCGTCACCAAAAGCGGGGCATGAGAGACTTTGGTTAACTCATCCAACGAATACTCGTAAATCGGCAAATGCCAGTGGCTTCCTTGCATGGATCGAAGGGTCTTAGGACTATAGATGTCTGCCGTCCCAGGACTTACCAAAACCCCAGTAAAACCTGCTGCATCTGCTGTACGGATCATGGTTCCAACATTCCCTGGATCCTGAACTTCCTCCAAATACAGCCATTTTCCTTGGCTTAAATCTGGCCTTTCGAGGATCTCTCGTTTCACCTCTGCCACAATCCCTTGAGGTGTTTTGGAATCCGCCAATTCAGCTAGAATGGAGGTAGAAACCAGTTGATAGGCCAAACCCTTTGGAAGTCTCTCTTTTTCTTCTTCTAAAATAAAAATAGTCCCAAATTCTACTCCAGCTTGATAAGCTTCTTCAAATAGATGCCAACCTTCAATCAGATAAGAATCCTTGCGGTATTTTTTCTTTTGTAATTTTTTGATCTTTTTAATCAAGGGATTGGTTTTAGAGGTTATAATAGTCATAAGAGATATTATAGCACAAATGGAGGAACCTATGAAAAAAGTACGGTTAATTGTTCAAGGTCGCGTTCAAGGAGTTGGTTTTCGCTGGTCTGTTTGGGAACTCGCCAATTCATTGGGAGGGATTACAGGACGTGTCTGGAATCGAGAGGATGGAACGGTGGAAATTCTAGCCCAGTCTGAAGATGCCGGAAAGATGGCACTTTTTATCCAAGAGGTGAGAAAAGGACCTAGCCCTTTTTCCAAGGTGACCTATGTCGACGTTACCATGGCTAACTTCCCCTCTTATCAAGATTTTGCCATCCAAAACTAAAGGTCAGACCTTGGTCCTATTGTAATTTAGGCCTAAAAACAGTAAAATGGGAAGGGTAATAATTTAGAAAAGGACGATGAATGTGACAATTAGAAAAAAATTTGTTTCTGCAGGACTCCTAGCCTCGATGCTGGTCTTGCTCTCTGGCTGTGTCGGCCGTGATGCGAGCGGAAATCCGACGGGCCTTATCTGGGATCTTTTGGGAAAACCCATGAGTATCCTAATCACCTTCTTTGCTGAAAATCAAGGATTGGGATATGGGGTTGCCATTATTCTGGTAACCATTATTGTACGGATTATTATTTTGCCATTGGGGCTCATGCAATCCCATAGAGCAGCCTATCAAGCTGAAAAGATGGCTTATATGCAACCAATCTTGGCACCTATCCAAGAACGGATGCGAAATGCCCAAACCCAAGAAGAAAAATTATTGGCCAATCAAGAATTTATGGCGGCACAAAGAGAGAACGGCCTTAATCCACTCGGTGGAGTTGGTTGCTTACCAATCTTGATTCAAATGCCTTTCTTCTCTGCCCTCTTCTTTGCAGCACAACATACACCAGGGATTGCAGGTTCCAGTTGGATGGGAATTCCATTGGATTCATCAAGTATGCTCTTGACCATTCTAACGGGTGTCCTCTATTTAATCCAGTCCGCCCTAACCTTGGTCGGAGTTTCTGAAGAACAACGGAAACAAATGCAATCTATGGTCCTTATGAGTCCGATCATGATTATGGTCTTCTCTTTCAATTCACCAGCTGGTGTTGCTCTATACTGGTTGGTCGGTGGTTTCTTCTCCATCATTCAACAATTGATTACCATGTATGTGGTACGTCCTCGTCTCCGGAAACAAGTCGCTAAGGAATTTGAAGAAAACCCTCCAAAAAAACCAAGCAACTTTTCAGCTAGCTTCGGAGCTAGTGCAAATAACGGACCAATCAAAGATGTGACACCACAAAGCTCACAAAATCGCAACAACTCCAATAAAAAACGCAACGCAGGTAAGCAACGGTCTCGTAAATAAGAAGTTGCTAGAGTATAAAAGACACCAAGTCAAGGCATTGAAACCTTGACTTGGTGTTTTTTCATTCTATTATTAGACTCCCTATCAATTTCGGAATACTGGACAAACTTCAAAATCGGAATACCCGAAAATTTCAAAAAAATGATTAGGAAAGCCGATGATGGTATAGTCTTTTAGTTTGCTTTTAGTACAAGGCAGCGAGTCGCAGGCAGTACTAAAGTACGGCAAGACGAGCTAACACAGTAATAAAAGATAAACTAAAAGAGTATAGAACTGAAGTTCACCGAAGAGGCTTGACCACGTCAGATTTTGAAATTTAATGAGTATAAGCCAATCGAGTAGGGACTAATGGATAGTCCCTCTCATACCACCGTGCGTGCCGTTCGGCACACGGCGGTTCAATTAACTTTTAACGCATGTCGTTTTAAGTAGTAATCGAGACAGCTGACCAGTCCTCGTTTGGCGAGGACTGGTTTTGATATTGCTCTCTTTAATACTGACTTTTGTGCTACTAGTTGATAGTGGTCACCCCA
>NZ_JAEMED010000036.1:0-9183 GCF_016458205.1 Streptococcus sp. 121
TTGGCGTGCGCCGAGTTCATGTTCGAGGAAATCAAAATGTGGAAACAGAGTTAGGACTCCTCTTAATGAGCATGAATCTTACAAAATTGACTAAGAGGTTAGTCCAATATGAAAAAGATAAAGAAAATCACAGACAAATTTGTATCTTTTGGCGAAAACCAAGTACAAATTATCTGTGATTTTTCAATTATTGGCTAGTTTTTGCCCAGCCTCTTGTCTGTGGCTCACTTCCTAGTTTATACTCATTAAATTTCAAAATCTGACGTTGTCAAGCCTCTTCGGTGAACTTTAGTTCTACCATCATCGGCTTTCCTAGTCATCTTTTTGAAATTTTTCGAGTATTCCGATTTAGAAGTTAGTGAAGTATTAATTTTTGATTTTCATTGAGTATTAGATTCTTTTACATAGTACAAAAAAGTCGGAGAGGAATCCGACTTTTTTTGTATTAATAGGAAGAGTCTTCAAAACCATTCTTTTCAGCGACCGTTTTAAACCAATGTCCAGATTTCTTGATGGTTTTTACTTGAGTGTGGATGTTGTTTGAAATAAAGCCGTAGCGGTTTCGATAGGCGTTCATCCAAGACCAGCAGTCTATTGGAGTCCAGAGATGGTAGCCAAAGCAATTGGATCCTTCAGCAATCCCCTGATGGAGGTAGGCTAGGTGTTCTTTGATGAAGTCGATACGATAGTCGTCTTGGATTTGACCATTTTCATCAAGGAAGCGTTCTTCGCGGGAGACTCCCATGCCGTTTTCAGAAACAAACCAGGGGATATTTCTGTAATTGTCTCTGATATTAATGGCAATGTCATAGATGGCTTGTGGGTAGATTTCCCAGCCCTTGTCAATATTCATCCGTCGTCCAGGCATTTCGTAGTTGTCGTAATAGCGATTGGGCATCCAATCACCAACTGAATTTGGAGCGATTTCTGGAGCTTTTACACGGTTTGGATGGTAGAAATTTACACCGAGGAAATCAACAGTATTTTGTTCAAAAATAGCCTGATCTCCGGGTTCGCTTTGCCAGAGGACCTTATCGGCTTCTAGCCGTTGGACCAATTCTTCTGGGAAGTGGCCTTTAATAGCTGGTTCCAGGAATAATTTATTGTTCCAGAGTTCTGCAAAATGGGCAGCGTCCAAATCTGCTTTTGCATCTGAGGCAGGATAGGTTGGTGTCAAGTTAAGAACCGTTCCAATCCGACCTCCATTTTCTTGGAGTCCTAGTTCTCGAAATTTAGCGATGGCTTTGGCTGAAGCTAGATTAAGGTGGTAGGCCACTTGAACGGCTCTTTTTCCATCCACTAATTTAGGATAATGAAATTGATAGAGGTAACCACCGTCGACAACGACCATGGGTTCATTATGGGTGGTCCAATCTTTGACGCGATCGCCAAAAGCTTTGAAGGCTTGTTCCGCAAATCCTACATAGAGATCAACGACATGGCGTGATTCCCAACCTCCATATTTGTGGTAAAGTTCGATGGGGAGGTCAAAATGATGGAGGTTCATGATAGGACGAATACCATTCGCAATGAAACAATCAATAACCTTATTGTAGAAATTAACGGCGTCCGGGTTGACTGTATTGGTTTCTAAATCATCAATTAATCGGGACCATTGAATGGAGGTGCGGACGCTATTCAAGCCGATTTTTTTCATTAAAGCGATGTCTTCCTCGTAACTATTGTAGAAGTTGGAAGCTGTATCTGGCCCGACTTGATTATAAAAAACCTCGGGCTCAATCTCATACCAGTAGTCAAACATATTGGCGTGTTTCTTTTGGAAACGTCCTTCACTTTGGGGGCCAGAAGTAGCAGCTCCCCACCAAAAATTTTTGGGAAATGTATACTTTGTCATAAGAGTCTCCTTTGTTTCTATAGTGCTATTATACATCTTTTTTTAAAAAAGACAAGATATTTTAATAAAAGGACTAGACATTTTGGAGTAAAAGGCGTATATTGATAGTATCAAAAGAAAAGAGGAGTGCTTATGAATAAGTTCTTAGACGCTTTGAGTGATAAACTCTTGCCTCTGGCTAATAAGTTAGGATCTAATCGCTATTTGGCGATTTTGCGGGATGCTTTTATGTTAGCCTTTCCAGTTACCATGTTTGGTTCCATTTTAGTGGTTATTACGAATTTGCCTTTTTTGAGTGATAGCCTTCGAGGAACACTCTATCAATTGTTAGGGAATGGGCAGTTGGCTACGATGTCCATCATGACCCTCTTTGTAGTCTTTGGGATTGGTTATTATCTGACCAAGAGCTACAAAGTAGAAGGGGTCTTCGGTGGTGCAGTAGCTCTATCTAGTTTCTTAATACTGACACCGTTTTACACCCAGTCAGAAGGTGGTGAAGTTGTTTCCAATGTTCTAAGTCTGGATCGACTTGGAGCAAAAGGAATGTTCCTGGGGATGATTACTGCGTTTGTGGCTGCAGAACTCTATAGTCGTTTTAGTAACAAGGGGTGGCAGATTAAGATGCCAGATACTGTTCCCCCTGCCGTTGCAAAATCGTTTGCGGCGATTATTCCGGGGACTTTAACCCTATCCATTTTCTTGGCAATCAATGCCTTGGTAACGGGTGTATTTTCTGTTAACCTTCATGACATTATTTACGATGTCATTCAAAAACCTCTGGTTGGTCTCGGCTCTAGTCTCGGTGCAACCTTGATTGCTCTTTTCTTCATACAGATTCTTTGGTTCTTTGGTCTCCATGGACAAATTCTAGTCAATTCCGTAATGGATCCGATTTGGAATACCTTGAACTTAGAGAACTTGGAAGCCTTTAAGGCTGGTGAAGCGGTCCCACATATCATTTCTAAATCCTTTATGGAAACCTTTACCGTTGGTCTTGGTGGTTCAGGGATGACACTGGCTGTGGTTCTGATTATGGCCTTTATCTTGAAGAAAAAGCTCTACAATGATGTTGGCCGATTGGCTCTTGGAGCAGCCGTCTTTAATGTGAATGAGCCGGTTATTTTTGGTCTCCCAATCGTTTTGAATGCTACGATCTTAATTCCATGGATTCTAGCGCCAATCCTTGTGACAAGTCTAAATTACTTTGTTATGCTCATTGGTCTTGTGCCGGCTCCAACGGGAGTTTCGGTGCCTTGGACAGTGCCGGTGTTCTTTAGTGGTATGATTGCAACCAACTCCATTGCGGGTGGATTGTTGCAATTAGTGGATGTGGCTCTCGTCGGTTTCATATGGTATCCATTCCTTCGTATACTGGACAAACAACCAGATTCTGATCTATAATGTGAATAGGCTTTCGTCACGAGAGAAAGATTCATATAGATCGGAGGGTTCTATGCCAAAGTATGAAGAAATCGCCGGTGTTTTGCGGCAACGGATTACCGATGGTGTTTATCCGGTAGGTTCCATGTTACCAACACGAACGATTCTTGCTGAGGAATTTCAGGTAAGTCGGGTCACCGTTAAAAAGGCAATTGAAATTTTGACGGTTGAGGGCTTGGTTCTATCTCGACAAGGAGATGGAACCAAGATTCTCAATTCGTCCTTCTTTGATCGGGAGGATGCCAAATTCCGTCTGGATAATTTTAATGGACTAAGCTCAGATCTTCATTCAGATGATCGCAAGTTGAGCAGTCAGGTGATTGAATTTACGGTAGATTTTCCGGATCAGGAGCTGGCGGACCGTTTGCAAGTTGATCAGACAACACCAGTTTATAAGATTGTTCGTCTGAGACTTCTGGATGGAGAACCTTATACCCTTGAACATACTTACATGCCAAGTGATTTAGTTCCAGGTCTCAACCAGGAGATTCTGGAGGCATCTATTTATGATTTTTTGCTAAAGAAATTAGGCTTAAAATTTGCGGGCTCTTATCGACATATTACCGCTGAGCGTCCGGATTCTTATGATGTGGAGTATTTGGATTGCAAGAAAAATGATCCGATATTGCAGATAGAGCAGCTAGTCTATTTAAAAAATGGTCGTCCGATTGAATATTCGCGGAGTAGAAATCGCTATGATACCCGGGGCTATTCACTTTTAGATGTAAAAACAAATTAAGGAGAGGCGAATAATGGCAGAACCACTATTTTTAAATTCGCAAATGCATGAAAAAATTTGGGGTGGAACCCAACTACGGGATGTTTTCGGTTACGAGATTCCTTCCGACAAAACAGGTGAGTATTGGGCAATTTCAGCCCATCCCAATGGCGTTTCACGGGTTGCCAATGGGCGTTTTCAAGGTGTGGGTTTGGATCGCTTGTACCGTGAGCAGAAAGACCTATTCGGTAATCCGGATTCGCCAGTCTTCCCGCTATTAACAAAGATATTAGATGCCAATGACTGGTTGAGCGTCCAGGTTCACCCGGATGATCGCTATGCTTTAGAACATGAGGGGGAACTTGGGAAGACGGAGTGTTGGTACGTCCTGGAAGCAGAAGAAGGTGCGGAGATTATCTATGGTCACGAGGCTCAATCTAAGGAAGAACTAGCTCAAATGATTGAAGCGGGTGACTGGGAGCATCTATTGACCAGAGTTCCTGTAAAAGCGGGTGATTTTTTCTATGTTCCCAGTGGGACCATGCATGCGATTGGAAAGGGAATTCTGATTCTTGAGACCCAGCAATCGAGTGACACCACCTATAGAGTCTATGACTTTGATCGGAAAGACGATCAAGGGAATCTGCGGGAATTGCACCTGCAGAAATCCATTGATGTCTTGAATATTGGAAAACCCGCTCATTCAACCCCTGCGAAGCTAGTTGTTGAAAACCTGGCAAGTACCTTGCTTGTCTCTAATGAATTTTTTACAGTTTATAAATGGCAAATTCTAGGACGCGAATCTTTTGCCCGAGTGGCACCTTATCTTCTCTGCAGCGTCGTTGGAGGCCAAGGTCTGCTGGAAGTTGAGGGCCAGGTTTACAAATTGAAGAAAGGCGATCATTTCATACTGCCTTATGATGTTGCACATTGGGCGTTCGAGGGTGAGTTAGAGATGATTGTGAGCCATCCACATTCTTAGGAGGTTACTATGGCTTTGTTGGTCTGTGATTTAGGAGGGACAGCTGTTAAAACAGCCTTATTTACAGAAGGAAACCTAGAGCTCATGGATTCTTTGCCAACCCCTTCTAGTTGGGAAGAGATGAAGGTTGCCCTGCTGGCTCTCAAAAATCAAGTTTCCTCTGAAAATATCAGCGGATTAGCCTTGTCTTGTCCTGGATCTGTCGATACAGAAACAGGTATTATTTATGGAAAAAGTGCCATACCCTATATCCATCGTTTTCCCATCCAAGCAGAATTGGAAGAACTTTTAGGCTTGCCTGTATCCATTGAAAATGATGCCAACTGCGCAGCCCTAGCTGAGCTGCATATGGGGGCGGCGCGTGGCAGCTCTTCTGCAGCTTTTTTTATCATTGGTTCAGGTGTTGGTGGCGCACTTTCAATAGGCACCCAATTGCAAAAAGGGGAAAACTTGTTTGGTGGCGAGTTCGGTTTTATGCTCTTGGACCAAGGGCGTAGTCTGAGTCAATTGGTTAGCCCAGTCCAAGTTGCGCAACGGTTTGCGCAGGACCAAGGTTTGGACCATGTAACAGGTAAAGACTTGTTTGATTTGGCTCAGTCTGGTCATCCAGCAGCTGAGGAGGCTGTTGAAAGTCTTTATAACTCCCTTGCCGTAGGGATTTACAACGTTTTGATGACAGTCAATCCAGAATTAGTCCTACTGGGAGGGGCCATCTCCGCCCGAGAGGATTTAGTTCCAAATGTGCAGCGTCGCTTAGAAGCACTTATTCAGGAAACCGATGCAGAGGATATCCGTTTTAGGCTAAAAGCCTGTGCGTTTCAAAATCAGGCAAACCTTCTCGGTGCTGTTTCCCATTTTTTGATAAGCCATCCTGAAAAAGTTTAGTCTTTTAGTACAAGGCGGCGAGTCGTAGACGCTAAAACGTTCGAAGAAAGTTTCAAATAAGTAGGGCAAGACGAACTAACTCAGTAATAAAAAATAAACGAAAGAGTATATGAAATCCCCCCCTGATTACCATCGAGTATCGGGGGGGATTTTTGCGGTAGTCATATGGTTTGTTTTTAGAAAAAGACAGCGAGTCATAGCCAGGACTGATGTATGGAGCGAGCTAATACAGAAATAACAGATAAACTAACATCCTATATCTGGACAAATTGAATTGGTCAGACTTTTTTAGCCCCAATGATTTACCAAGAGAGTATGATGAGTGATTTCTTTGTAGAGTGGTTTACATAAGAGCTTCTACCATCTATGCTGGTCACTTCTTTGACTGTCCATCTCATCCTACATCTGAGCCAAGAAAGCTGACAATGACAAGGAGATTTTGGGAGACTATCAAAGTTGGAGGGAAGGTATTTGTGAAGCTCAATTTCTCATATAGAAAGCTGAATTGAAGAATATATCCCTATAAAAAAATAGATTAACTTTTCGTAAGCAAACGTTTGTTTTTTCTGTAAAAAAATGTATACAAAAATTTCATGGTTTTTCTGAGCATTTTACTGTACATACAAATTTAAAATGTGTTAAAGTATCTTCGAACAAAAAAGAAAAGAGAGGTTTATAACTTATGTTCAACAAAAAACAGCGATTTTCAATTCGAAAATTTAAAGTTGGTGTTTTTTCTGTTTTAGTAGGTAGTCTATTTGTTTTAGATCCTTCTAGTACTGTTGCGGCTGAGGAACATTCTCCTATCGATGTTCAAGTCGTAGAAGAGAGAGTACAGCCAGGAGCTGGGGAAATTGCTCCTGCGACAGAACTCCCACAAGCGGAGCCGGTAGAGGTAAGCCCTACTCCTGCTCAGTCAGCTGAACTGGCTTCAGAGACTAAGGTGACTCCAGAAACAGCGGCCACAGTAGTCAAAGAAGATAGCGCCCCATCAATTTCTGAAGAACCTGCTGCAGAGGAGAAGGTTACAACGGAAGCGAAACCGGTTGCGCAAGCTCCAGAGACAGCTGAAACGACAACAAACAAAGAAACGCCACAAGTAGAAGCGCAAGCAACTACTAAGGAAGTAGAGACTCCAGCAGAGAAAGTGGAGAGCAAGCCAGCAACTACAACTTCAAGTTCATTCCGTAGTGGCTTCCGTTCTGCGGGATTCCGAAATGCGGAAGCTACAAGTTCAGGTGTTACCGTTGAGAAGGTGGCGAATCTGGATGATGTTGAATACGGTGTATATGGTTTTTCACCAACCATTAATAAAAATTCAGTCGTCGAAGCTTATAACGGAGCTAATTTCCGTCCTTCTAGACGTTTCCAAGGGAAATTCCCGATTAATGTGAACTCGGCTATCCTACATAGGGATCCCAAAACAATCGAAAACAAACCTTATGTTATTATTAAGAATGTAGGTGAATACCAAGGTCGTCAGTTAGACATGAAGCTGGAGTATGCTGACTGGAAACGGATGCTCGTGCAAAATACCAGCAATCAGGTTTATGGTCAAGCCAACTCTATCTTGGACATCGGTCGTATTATAACGGGTACAGGGCTTCAAATGCACATGCAAGGTATGGACTACATCACTATGCGTGAAACTTACCTGGATAGTGCAACAGGGGAGACTGTTTCGGTTAAAGCGAATAAGACCCTTTTGGATATCGACAGACAAGAATTATTTGCGATTTCTAATAACTCAAATGCAAGTATCCAAAAAACTAGTGATGAAATTACAGTTCAACCGACCACTTCCGCTGTAGGCAACGTCATTTATAACAATACAACTGGTGCTCCTCGGAATTATCGTGATAAAGATACGAAGGAAACGATTTTTGATACCGATCACCGGATTAATGTCTCGTATGATGCAACTGCAGATAAGCCTTTTGAGTATTCTTTCTTGGCTCGAAAAAATGAAATTCGCTCGAAGGATATTTATGAAAACGCCAATAACCGTAATCAGAACTTAGCTAAAGTACAAGAAAACTTGGATAAATATTACGCATCCAATAATAGCACTAAAAATCCAAGAAAAGTTAATCGATACTATTATGAAAAACCACAGACTAACCGGTATATTTGGGGTAAAATCATCAATGAAGATGTGGAGCCAGACATTCCGGTACAGTATGTATCAGATGCAGATGAAGGTCACACAACAACCACTCTTGAAGATGGCGAACGCATCGACAATGACCCAGTTGAGTTGGTAACCATTGCCAAACCAAATGAAGAAGTAAGTTTCCGTAACCAAACTTCGACAACATTCAAGGTTTCCGGTGAACCGCTTACTCAGCTTGTCTTTACACAAAAATTAGATGACAAACTAACTTATAAAAATGGTTCCTTGAAGGTATACCTTGGAGAAGATGATAATGGTAACCCGAAAGATGTTACTAGCCAAGGAAGAACCAATTATGACGCGGCAACTCGTACCTTGACCTGGACAGCAAACAATGCATTGTTGACCAAAGAGGAGAGCCAAGGTGAACCATTGACAGTTGACTTCAAAGCAACTGCGAATGCTCCTGGTAATGGACAAATCATCAATCCTGCAGCAACATTTAAAATCGATAAAGATGAGTTGCAAACAAATCGTACAAAAATTATCTATGGAAACTTTGTACCACCGACAACTGATGCGCTAGAAGAGGAAGTTGCGAAGCAGGAGGAAGTTCTTCCAAGTACCAACTACGAAAATGCGGATCAAGATAAGAAAGACGCTTATGATCAGGCGCTTGCTAAAGGTGAAGAAGTCCTAAATAACGCAAACGCTACTCAAGCAGATGTTGATGCAGCCAAAGAAGCTCTAGAGGCCGCACGTAATGCCCTAAATGGTGATTCAAAACCAGAAGCAGTCGATAAGTCAGAATTGGAAGCTGAAGTAGCTAAAGAAAACACTGTTAAAGATTCAGACGCCTACACCAAGGCAACAGAGGAAGCGAAGCAAGCTTACGATAATGCCCTAGCAGATGCGAAGAAAGTATTGGAAGATCCAGCAGCGACAGCAGAGCAAGTAGCGGCAGCCAAAGACGCTCTAGCAAAAGCAGCGGAAGACTTGGTTAAGAATCCATCGAAAGATCCAGTAGCGGAAGCGAAGGAAGACGCTAAGAAAGCGATCGAAGAAGCCTTGGCAGCGAAAGAAGCAGCGATTGACGCATCAGACGCAACTGATGAAGAAAAAGCAGCAGCTAAGGAAGCAGCAAAAGCAGAAGCGGACAAAGCTAAAGAAGCAGTCGATGCAGCAGAGAC